>JANRAT010000024.1 GCA_030727885.1 Rhodospirillales bacterium
GCTTGAGCCATCTGTTAATGACGACCTGGGCCTGTTTGACGTTTGAGAACCACTCGGCGTTCAATATCTCTCTGCGAAGAGTTCCATTGAAGCGTTCGTTGTAGCCATTCTCCCACGGGCTGCCGGGATAGATCTGGATCGGCTTGATGCCGACCTTCTTGAGCCATTCTTGTAGATCACGGGCGATGAACTCACTGCCGTTATCAGAACGTAGATACTCAGGCTTTCCGTGTTTTAGGAACAGCGGATAAAGAGCTTCCAGAACCTCGGCATGTCCCATTCTCGATTTTGCTGCCACACACAGAGCCTCGCGGGTGTATTCATCGAGGACCGTCAGCATCTTATAACTACGGCCATTACTCAGCTTGTCGTGAACAAAGTCGATGCTCCAGACATGCCCGGGATACTGGGGACGAAGACGGATGACGGAACTATCCTTATGATACAGTCGTTTTCTCTTTTTATGACGATGGGGCAACTGCAACCCTTCTTCCCGCCACAATCGTTCTATCTTTTTGTGATTAACCGCCCAGCCTTCAATGCGAAGGAGATGGGCAATCTTACGATATCCATACCGGCCATACTGTTTGGCCAGCCTGATCATCGCCAGACGCAGTTTGTCGTCATCATCATGTTCTCTGATGTTGGTATAGCGCTGCGTACTACGTGCCAGGCCGATCGTTTTGCAGGTTCGTCGCTCAGATGTATTCAGTTTCTGACGGACATAAATAACAGCCTGACGCAGATCGGCAATCGTCAGGCCTTGGGCTTTAAATAATCAAGGCTTTCCTTAAGGATCAGCTTGTCCAGTTCAAGTTCGGCGACAATACGTTTCAATCGAGCATTCTCTTTCTCCATCTCTTTGAACTCATGGAGTTTAGCCTTGCCCACGCCGCCATACATCTTGCGCCACTTGTAATATGTTGCATCGCTTACGCCAGCTGTTCGTATCGCCGTTTCAACCGTCTTTCCGACGGCCAGATCCAGCTCTACCTGGCGCAAAATATTCAATATATCTTCTTCTGAAAAACGCTTCCGTGTCATCAAACCCTCCCCTCACAACTGAGCTTTTCATATCATACGTGGCTCAGTTATAGGGGGGCAGGACACAGGTGAGTCTGAGATTCGATTTTACTGCTCCTAGAACAGACTGCCGTGACTTTTTCTTCCGCTTTGGGTCACATGCAGACGAACCCGAGTGCATTAAAAACTGACTGCTATTAGCCGAGGCTGTTGAAAAACTCGCCAAATGGTTAGCGCTGAATTTAGCGAGTTTTAATTTTACAAGTGACAGGTCAACTCGGAAGACGTCTATGAGAGCCTATGCGGCTCCAGGACGATATTTTGTCTTCTTTGACCAGGCCCTCCGCATCAAGAATGCACGGCACGGTTCAGCGGGCAATAAATTTCGAGCCAAATGCTTGAGATAGAGTTTTTCAACAGCCTCAGCCATTAGCCGTCATTAGGGACACGCTTAAAATACTCCATGTCAACGAGTACAATTGAGGGTTTGCCTCGAACAGGGCAATCCCTCAATAGGCGCTACTCAAGTTGTGTCGGATATGATTTTTCTGAATCCCTATCGGCGTCGTTGGGTGGTCTCGTTGTCATGTTAATTATAGATTTTAAGCATGATATCTGAATTATTTAATATTTGATCGAATGATGTGAAGGGCGATGATGTGCCTATACAGAAGCATACTCTGAGAAATTCACGACGACACACTTTCCATTAGAAGCCGGGGCCAATAGCTTGGACGCAAAGACATCATCAATCCTGAAAATTCTTGGCAAAAATCTGCAGACGTCGGATTTGATCGACGCACATATCCGGGATCCAAAAGCCCGTCAGCGTCAGATCGAAAGTGAACCGCTGCCTGCCAATATCACGCAAGTGCTGGATGAGGCTGCGGCAGAGATTCCGGATCAGACAGCGTGGCATTTTTTCGAAGATGGTGTCGCGGAGACCTATCGTCAGGTCAGAGATAACGTCAACCGGCTTACGGACGGCCTGTATAAACTGGGAATCCGAAAAGGATCGCACGTCGGTGTCATGATTGCCGGTAATGTGGCGGCATTTCCGACGACCTGGCTGGCGCTTGGGCGCCTCGGCGCCATCATGGTGCCAATCAATGATCGATATTCATCAAACGAGCTCGACTATATCATCAATGATAGTGATGCTGAATGGCTTATCATAGATGTCCAGCTTTTAACTTGCCTGGAAGGCATGGCGAAAAGGCCCGAGATTCTGAGTGATCAGCATATCATAACCGTCGGGAATAGCAGCAACGCAGCCTATCATCGCCATGCTGATGTCATGGCTGGTGGCGATGCCTCATTTGTCGCCGATGAGCCGCCCGGCCCTGAAGATCTGATGAATATCCAGTATACTTCCGGGACAACGGGATTTCCCAAAGGATGCATGCTTCGGCACAGTTACTGGACCGGTATTGCCAAAGTGGCCGCGCGCCGTGATGGTCTGGTATATAAGAATATCCTTGCCTCGACTCCATACTATTACATGGACCCACAATGGCTGACATTGATGGCATTCTATCAACGCGGCACCTTGTTTGTGGCTCGGCGGCAAAGCTCTACGCGGTTCATGGAATGGGTGCGCCGCTACAATATCCATTTTTGCCTGTTCAACGAGATGTTCTATCGCCATGCGCCGCATCCGGAAGATCGGCAAAACGCCCTGCGCCGTGTGAATATCTATGGCCTTAGGAAAGAACTTCATCAGGACCTTCAGGATAGATTTAACGTTCAGGCGCGTGAAGCATTCGGCATGACAGAAATTGGTGCCTCTATGTTCATGCCGCTGGAAGCCGCTGATATGATCGGGTCCGGTTCATGCGGCATGCCGTGTGCATTCCGTGAATGCCGAGTCGTCGATGAGCATGGACATGACGTGCCCGATGGTGAAATAGGTGAATTGGTGGTTAGGGGGCCAAATATCCTCCTCGGGTATTACAATAAACCTGAAGCGACACGGGACGCATTTTTCGGTGACTGGTTCCGCACCGGAGATTTGTTCCGCCGCGATGGCCGTGGGTACTTCTATATCGTCGGGCGGATCAAAGACATGATCAGACGCAATGGTGAGAATATCTCAGCCCGGGAAGTGGAATCGGTTATCGCTCAGGCGCCGGGTGTGGGCGACGTTGCGGCGATCCCCGTGCCGCACGAAACGCGGGGCGAAGACGTAAAAGTTTACGTGATCCCTGAGCAACCGGATACACCGCCAGCCGCTGAAGACCTGATTGCTTTTGCGCAGGACAGACTGGCGCCTTTCAAAGTGCCTCGGTATGTCGAATTTGTGAATAAATTTCCGCGAACGCCGTCCGGGAAAATAGCCAAGAATATAATCAAGGCGGCAAAACCAGATCTGCGGGAAGGGGCCTGGGACAGTGAAGAAAAACGTCAGCGTTAAGTGTTTGGTCCAGCTTACCCCTTCATCTGTCCGGGAATATTGCTTTCGCGCATTTTTTTCCGAAGCTGTTCACGCGTGTGTTCGACAAACTGATCACTCATAATGGATTTCGGGCGGTTACGCGGGCGCAGCGTGCGCAGTGGCATGATTATGGCTGGCTCAAAACGCCGTGTGGTCAGCATCCCCCTGGATTCAAGTGTTTCCGCTGACAAAGGATTGACCAGGGAAATGCCACTTCCGCATGCGACCATCGCGCACAGGGACTCCGATATATAAGCCTCGACCGGGCTATATACTGATATTCCGAAACGATCGAGCATCGTATCGATATTGTGACGGGTGCGTGTGTCGCGACTGAAACTCAGAAACGTCCCGCCTTCAAGATCAGATGGCTTACATATCTTCTTTTTCGTGAGCGGGTGGCCGTTAGGCATCGCCAGCACCGCCTCCAACTCACATAAAGGCTGATTGCTTACTGCCGGATGATCAATGCTGTTCCAGCAAAAACCAACGTCCGCCTGTTGAGCGATGATCCATTGCGCGACAACACCGGTGTCGTGAACATGCAGTGAAACGTTTGCTTTCGGGTGATCATTGCGAAATGAGTTGATGCATTCCGGTAATAAACAAAAACCCAGAACCGGCGATGAAATGACGCTCAACTGACCTATGGTGAGAGACTTTAACTCGCGAGCCATTCCGACAATGCGCGTAAGGCTCAAAAACATTTTGTCGACTTCACCATACAGGGTCAACGCTTCAGCTGTCGGGCATAAGCGGCGACGGTGGCGATCGAAAAGTTTCAGGCCGGTGGAATGCTCAAGCAGAGCGATCGCCTTGCTGACGCTCGGTTGCGACAAACCGAGCGCATCTGCTGCGGCGGTCACGGTGCCGTAGTCGATAACTGCCCGAAGCGCCTCTAATTGTCGTACTGTCGCCATGCATATCCATAGAATAATGTAATGAACCTAGCAATTTTTAATATTTGACCGAATGATATATCGCTGGTGTGATTAAGGGCACAAAAGTAAACGACTGCTTTCAGCAATAAGCAGCAAAACAATTCATAAAGTGAAACAGAGAGGTTTCTTAAAATGATTAGTACAAGACCACTAGGCGCCTGTGCGCTAGCACTAACCGGGTTTATGGCAACGTTACCATTGCAGGCCGCAGGAGTTTGTCCTGGCCCAAAACCGGAATCTATTGTTGTGAATGCTTCAGGCGGCGCCATGGCAGACGCCATGCGAAAGGCGTTCAGTGCCGACTTCGAGAAAACTTATGGGATTAAAGTTATCGACACCAGCCCTGCTAACTTTGGCAAGCTGAAAGCAATGGTTCAATCAGGTAATGTGGAATGGACCGTGACCGAGATTGGCGCACAAGATGTCCTGACAGCTGTCGAAGAAGGGCTGTTAACGAAAATCGATGATACCATAATCGACCGAAGCGGGTTCCCCAAACAAGCGAAGGAGCTTGAATACTGGTTCGCCAAAAGCGCCTTCTCTACGGTCCTCGCCTACTCAACAAAGGCTTTCCCGGATGGCCATCCAAGCACATGGGCTGAATTCTGGGATGTGAAGAAATTCCCTGGCCCCCGGTCACTCCGTAACCATCCGGTCGACAATCTTGAATACGCTCTGATGGCTGACGGCGTTGCGCCGGACAAGCTGTACCCGCTTGATCTTGATCGCGCATTTAAGAAGATGGACGAGATCGCACCCTATATTACGGTGTGGTGGAAAGCAGGACAGCAGCCGGCACAGCTTCTTCTTGACGGCGAAGTCATTCTTGCATCCGGTTGGAACGGTCGTTTCTACAATTTGATTAAGGATGGGGCTCCGATGAATATCGAATGGAGTCAGGGCATGATAAAACTCAGTGCTTACGGTATTCCGAAAGGCTCGCCGGAACCGTGCTGGGCACAGCATTACCTTGGGATTATGACCGATCCAAAACGGCAGGCTGTGTATGCCGAGGAAATCGGTTATCCAGGGCTGCACCTCGATTCACCAAAGTATGTCAGCGAGAAGTTGGCTAAGAACCTGCCAACCCATTCTGACAACATTGGCAAGCTGGTTTGGACCGACACGGTCTGGTGGCGTGATCATGGCCACGAAGTCCAGGAACGTTGGAATAAGTGGATGCTAAAGCACCAGTAAGGCGACAACTGGCCCTACGGAAAGCCTCGTTTCGGCTTTCCGTAGGCTGACGTCGACCCGAACAATTCCATCACGCTCAGCGAGATTCGAATGCAGCAATCAGAGCCCGAAAATGACAAATGATACTGATCTCCGCCTTGAGAAGGCTTTTAAAGCATACGGTACCGTCAAAGCCCTCGATCATGTTGATCTATCAGTGCGCAACGGAGAATTGTTGACAATCCTTGGGCCCAGCGGATCCGGAAAAACGACTTTGCTTCGTGTCGTCGCAGGTTTTGCAGAGCCCGATGAAGGTAGGGTTTTGCTTCAAGAGCGCGATATTACGTTCCTGCCGCCGGCTAAACGCGACATTGGTATGGTATTTCAGAATTACGCTTTGTTTCCGCACATGAATGTTGCCGAGAATGTTTCTTTTCCACTGCAGATGAGGAACATGGCGAAGGTTGAGATCAAAAAGCGTGTGACTTGGGCGCTAGGCATTGTCGAACTTGGAGAGTACGCCGAACGTTTGCCACGTCAGCTCTCTGGGGGACAGCAGCAACGTGTCGCATTTGCACGGGCAATCGTTTTCGATCCCCGAATTCTTCTACTGGACGAACCGTTTGGGGCGCTTGACCGCAAACTCCGTGAACAGATCCAGCTTGAAGTCCGGCGGCTTCAGCAGCAACTCAAGCTGACGTCGTTGTTCGTCACGCACGATCAGGAAGAAGCATTAATCCTCTCTGACCGGATCGCCGTCATGAATGCGGGGCGGATCGAGCAGTTGGGCACACCACATGAAATTTATGAGCGCCCGATAAATCGCTTCGTTGCTGATTTTATCGGTATATCCAATCTTATTTCTGGCGTGATTGAAGGTCAGGATCGTTCTGTTGCGGTCGTTCGCAGCAAGGATGGGCAACTATTCCTGGTTGCCGCAGATGCCATTCCAACGCAGGGAACAAATGTCATCGTGCTTATTCGTCCGGAGCGGCTTGTGCTGCTGGATGATGGAGCCGAACGATCGAACCGCTTGAGCGGAACAGTTGCAGAGGTGATATATCTGGGCCAATCCGAGAAGCTTCGCATCGATATCGGTGGCGGACGCGATATGCTGATGCATCGTCAATCCAGACTGGGCGGTGTACAGCTTGAAGTCGGATCGACCGTCAATATCGGTTGGACGCCGGAAGACGCACACTTGATTGTTGAAGATACGGTAGGGCAGCCGTGAGCGCGCATATTTCACTGATCGACCGGCTTAGACGTAACCGTGTCATCCGTGAGCATGGCGGGTCGGTTGCGTTGTCGCTGCCGACGGTCATATTTCTTCTCATCCTGTTCGCAGTGCCGGTGGTGCAACTGATGCTGCTCTCATTCCAGTCAGGCACGTTCGAACATTACGAGAAAGCATTTACGGACGAATTATACGTCACAGTGCTTCTGAATACATTTGAAATTGCACTGCTGGTGACAGTGATTTCTTTTTTTCTTGCTTATCCGCTGGCTTATTTTTTGATCGTCGCCCAACCGTTGTGGCGCAACATCGGTATGTTCTGCCTTTTGATGCCCTTTTGGACGAGCATTCTTGTCCGGACTTATGCCTGGATGGCCATCCTGGGCCGGCGCGGTATAATCAATGAGGCTTTGCTGTCGCTCGGTATTATCGATGCACCGCTCAGCCTACTCTACAATACCTCCTCAGTTTTAATTGGCATGGTTCACGTACTCATGCCTTACATGGTTTTTCCTCTTTATGCGGTCATGCGACGGGTTGACCCAAACCTGATGCAGGCAGCGTATGGTCTCGGCGCACCGAATTGGCGTGCATTCCTGCGCGTTTACTTCCCCATGACGATGCCCGGAGTTCTCGCAGGGGCCAGTCTCGTCTTTATCCTGTCGATGGGGTTTTTCATTACGCCCGTATTGCTTGGGGGAGGCCGTGTCACGATGATTGCTGTGCTTATTGAGCAGTTCGTGACGGAGCTTCTTGACTGGGAATTCGCCGGAGCACTGTCCATGGCGCTGCTGACATTTACGCTCGTTGTTTACAGCATTTTCAAGCGGCTCATGAAATCGGAGAGGAACCTCGCATGAGTGAATGGTTGAAAAATACACCAAAAAGAAAGCACAACTGGGGCAAGATTGCCCTTGGAGTTTATTGCACGCTGGTGCTGACATTCCTTATGTTGCCGCTTCTTGTGGTGTTTCCAATTTCCTTTAGCTCGGCGCGGTATCTTCAGTTTCCGCCTCCTGGGTTTTCTCTCCAATGGTACGAAAACTATCTTAATACGCCATCGTGGATAAGCGCGACGATCACAAGCCTTCAAGTTGGCGTTGGCACAACCCTTTTGGCGACGACGCTCGGTACCATGGTGGCTTTTAGCCTCGTGCGTGGAACCTATCCGGGCAAGGCCTGGGTCGACCGCCTGGTGGCCGCCCCCATCGTGGTTCCTAATATCATCATTGCCGTCGCTATCTACGGCCTGTTTGCAGAATTAAAACTGATCGGGAGTTGGTACGGCGTCATGGCCGGACATACCGTCTATGCCATTCCGTTTGTGGTTCTGGTCGTAAGTGCGGCGTTAAGGAATTTCGATGTTTCTCAAGAGCATGCTGCAATGGGATTGGGTGCCAGCAGGTTGCGAGCAATATGGACCGTTACATTGCCACAGATCAAACCGGCAATCATTTCCGGCGCATTCCTTGCCTTTATCACCTCGTTTGACGAACTGATCATCGCGCTGTTCTTGAGCGGTTCCAACATGACCCTGCCAAAGAAGATGTTCGAAAACATCATCTCCGAGATTGATCCAACAATTTCGGCAGTTTCGGTTCTGCAGATCATCATGGTCGGCATCGTTCTTTTGCTATCGCAGCGCTTGGGCGCTGGCGTTTCTCCCATCAAATCTTAAGGACTAATCATGGACGATATATTTCATCCCGACGTTTCAACCGATCCTTACTGGTGGCTTGCCGCAAAACCGACTGCAGAGGGCTCCTCGCCGGTGCCCGACGAAGCGGACGTGGCGATCGTTGGCAGCGGATATACGGGGCTCAGTGCGGCAATAGAACTTGCTGACCGTGGATTCAAAGTAACGGTGCTGGAAGCGAAGGAATTTGGCTGCGGCGCAAGCACGCGGAGCGGCGGACACGTCAGCAGCGGGTTGAATTTAGGGAAAGGGCCATCGGCGGCCAAACCCTCACCACTGATCTCTTCGCTTGGTCAGGACCGTTACAATGGCCTGCTTGATGAGGCCTCTCAATCAATGGATCGCATTCAGATGATGATTGAACGCGAGAAAATCGATTGTCATTTTGTGATCGGCGGTCGTTTCGTTGCAGCATTCACGCGCGGTCATTATAAAAGCCTTGAAGCTAAAATGGCGGTGCTTGATCACAACGGAAAAGCCGGCTGCCGTATGGTTCCGCGCGAGAAGCAGCGTGATGAAATCGGCTCGGACTATTACCATGGCGGTATGGTTGTCGAACGGTCCGGTAAGTTGCATCCGGCGATGTATCACCGGGGACTGCTGGACGCATGCCGACGTCGCCCTGGCATTACGCTCTGTGCGCATGCGCCGGTGACGGCAATCGATGCGAACGGTAGCGGGTTTCGGGTCATGGCAGGCGGGACGGCTCTTAGGGCAGCGGACGTTTTATTGTCGACGAACGGATACAGCCAAAAGCCCAGCCCATGGCTGAAACGCAGGGTTATTCCGCTCGCCAGTTGCATCATCGCCACCGAGGAGTTGGAGCCTGATGTTATCAAGCGCCTGATTGTTCACGATCGCAGTATCAACGACACCAAGCGCTTACTCTCCTACTACCGGGTATCACCGGATGGAAAGCGTATCCTGTTCGGTGGACGCGAAACGTTCTTTACCCAGGATCCGCTCGAATCCGGCCGCCGGCTTTTTGCGCGAATGGTGCGGGTATATCCCGAGCTCGCAAAGACCCGAGTAACACACTCTTGGACGGGGATGGTCGCCATGACCTTCGATCATCTACCGCATATCGGCCGTGAGAATGGAATATATTATGCCGCCGGGTGCAACGGCAGCGGCGTCGCCATGATGTCCTATCTTGGCTATCGGATCGGCGCCTCAATAGCCGGGGCAAACGAACGAAGCGCGTTTGATGGCCTGCCGTTTCCGACGAAGCCAATGTACAACGGAAAAACGTGGTTCCTCCCTGCTGTTGGTGCATATTTCAAAAGCATGGATAAATGGGATCGGATGTTCGGCTGACACCGAAAACCTAAGGAGTATCTTGCATGATCGATTACGGCAGCACGCCACCACTTGAGGCATTTAATCCGCCGCAAAAAGCGCACCTGGAAAACTATCGACGAATTTATGCCAGCAGTGAAAAGCGGGCCGGTCGACATGAAAAGTCGATGGGACCGGAGGCGCTGGCCGAATGGTTCGCCATGTATGACCGTGTCGGCGCTGAACACATCGTTATCAAGGCGCGTGATCTGGAAACCACCTTCGGCCTCAAGATCAGGAACGAGGATGTTGCCGAGTTCTGCCATCAACATGGTCCGCGTGTGATCGGCTTTGCTGGGGTTGACCCAAACAAGGGCATGGAAGCAATCCGGGAATTGGAATTTGCTGTACGGGAGTTGGGGCTTCGGGGTTTGAACTTGCAATGTTTTGAACATAAGCTGTGCATAAACGATCCGAAGATTTACCCGCTATATGCAAAATGCATTGAGCTCGACATTCCAGTGAATATTCATGCCAGTATCAATTTTTCGTCCAGCACTGAGATGAAGTACGGCCACCCGATCCATCTGGACGAAGTGATGGTGCATTTTCCAGAACTGCGTGTTGTTGCCTCGCCGCCGGGATTTCCCTGGATCAACGAACTTATTGGTGTCGCTTGGCGTCATGCCAATGTTTATATAGGCATCGTTGCTGTACGGCCCAAGTATTTGGGTGTGCCTCACTCCGGTTACGAGCCGTTGTTGCAGTATGGGAACACGGTTCTACAGGACAAAATGATCTTCGGCTCTGCCTACCCGATGCAGCCGGTGGAACAGGCGATTGCCGATGTTGACGCATTACAGCTCAAGGACGAGGTGAGAAAGAAGTGGATGGGTGACAATGCCGCCCGATTGCTTGGGCTGGATTAGAGCTACCAAATATTCGGGTACAAATTTAGCTATCCTTAGCTAGGCGGTCTTACAAGGAATGCAGCTCACCTATTATTAAATGCAGGATCTATATGAACCTCGGTTGAGGACAAAGTGTCTTTTGCCAGAATTTACGTATACGCCGGTACGATCTTAATCAACGGTTCTGCCCCACTCGTGATGCCACTCTGTACCATTCGTCTGCTTTGAGCTCCGCCGTATAATTCAATCGTGGTCGTCGAGCCATGGCACAACACTCCCTTTCCAAATAAGGTTAGTGTGTTGCGTTGACCAGTTGAACTCGCATATAGAAAGCGGACATTATTTGATTTTTGGTTTAGTTCGGTAAAGGTGGCTGCGTGCTCCAGCAACCACCGCTATATCCGCTTTGACAATGTAGGAGCTTGAACAAATCCTGCTCCCGCAACCAAATAA
>JANRAT010000025.1 GCA_030727885.1 Rhodospirillales bacterium
GTGGATAGGCGTCATCGACAGCCTTCAGCTCGACCAGGGTGCGCACGGCATTGTCGCCGGTTGATGCCATCGCCCGCATGCTGACGGTTTCCGATAATCGGGCGCTGTTGTTTTGCAGATAGCCCAACTCCCCGGTGCCGGCCGGACGGTGCACCAGCCGAAGTTCAATATCGCCGCCAAGCAGCTTTCGGGCATCGGCGGCAAGGCCGCCAACCACGGCGCTCGAGGTCCAGCCGACGACGCAGATGGCCGCCACGCCCAACGCCAGACAGACGACAAAAATCCTGAACCCGGCAAGACCGCCGCGCAGTTCGCGCTTTGCGATGCGCCAGGCCAGCGCAAATGAGGTGGAAGCGGGCATGCTAATCCGCAGCCTGCTGGACCCGGCTGTCTTCGACAACCCGCCCGTCGGCCATGGCGATCCGGCGCTGACAGCGTTCAGCCAGCCGTTCTTCGTGGGTAACTAGAATCAGGGTCGTGTTGTCCCTGGTATGCACGCCGAACATCAGATCCATGATCTTGCCGCCGGTTTCGCCGTCGAGATTGCCGGTCGGCTCGTCGGCGATGATCAGCTTGGGTTTTGTCGAAAGTGCCCGGGCGAGCGCGGTGCGCTGCTGTTCGCCACCGGAAAGCTGGCCCGGATAATGGCTCTGGCGATGCGCCAGTCCGACGTCATCAAGGGCAATCCGGGCGCGTTCAAAAGCATCGCTGTCGCCGGCCAGCTCGAGCGGCAGGGCGACATTTTCAAGCGCCGTCATATTGGGGATCAGATGGAAGTCCTGAAACACGATGCCGATCCCGGTGCCGCGAATGCGCGCCAGCGCGTCTTCATCAAGACCGGTAAACGACTGACCGTCGATCTGGACGTCGCCGCGTGTCGCCCGCTCAAGACCGGCAATGATCATTAACAGCGAGGTCTTGCCGGAGCCGGACGGGCCGACAATGCCGAGCGTTTCTCCCGCACCAACGCTGAGATCAATACCGCGCAGAATATCGACCGGACCGGCATCACTGCCGAGTGTCAATTCGACACCTTTTAGTGAAACAAGAGGGCTTGAAGTAATTTCATCGTTCATTTGTCGACTTTCGTGCGTATATGTTAGGGATGCGACAGCACCGACCCCCCTCAGCAGCGAATTCCCGTGCGGCGAACCGAAGGCATCAGTTGGATATGTGGTTAAGACGAATAATTGCAACGGCACTGCTTGTAATGTGTGCTGTTATGCCGCTTGCAAACAGTGCCCGCTCCGCAAGCGGCCCGATCACGCTGGTCGTCATCGGCGACAGCCTGTCCGCCGGCTATGGCCTGCAGGAGGGTGACGCCTTCCCGCCGAAACTCGAACGCGCACTCGGCGGCAAGGGCCATGATGTCCGCGTCATCAATGCCGGTGTCTCGGGCGACACCACGGCAGGCGGCCGGGCGCGGCTGGCCTGGACGCTGGGCGAGGGGACCAGTGCGGTGATCATTGAACTGGGCGCCAACGACGCGCTGCGCGGTCTTGCCCCGGAACAGGCGTTTGAAAATTTATCGGCGATGCTGGCGGATCTGCAAAGCAAGGGCATCCCAACCCTGTTGGCCGGCATGAAGGCTCCCCCCAATATGGGAGAGGACTATGCCCGTGCCTTCGATGCGATCTACACCCGCCTGGTGGAAAAATATAACGTGGTCTTTTACCCGTTCTTTCTCGAAGGCGTCGTCGGCAACCCGGCGCTCAATCAGGATGACGGCATGCATCCGACGCCGGACGGTGTCGACATCATCGTTGCAAAGATCCTCCCCGACGTAGAAAAATTGCTCAGCCGCATAAAATAATCATAAGAAATGGACCGCTGAATGACGACGTTTGCACATGCATATTCCGATGCAACGGATTGGACCCAGATCGCCCTTGATCTCAGGGACGGGCTACAGGAAGGCAAGATGCCGGGCGATGGTCTCGGCGTTCTGTATGTCACCGATGCCTATTGCGACGATTTCAAATCGATCGCCCAGGCATTGCGGCAATCGACCGGCATCGAGACCTGGATCGGCACGCTCGGCCTTGGCGTCGTCG
>JANRAT010000026.1:0-3930 GCA_030727885.1 Rhodospirillales bacterium
GCCTTCGGCTTCTCCGGCATGGAGGTCGAAACCATCTGCCGCTACAATCTGCCGATCTGCATTGTCGTCTTCAATAACGGCGGTATCTACCGCGGCACCGACGTCAACCCGACCGGTGGCCCCGATGTGGCGCCGACCGTGTTCGTCAAGGATGCCCGCTACGACAAGATGATGGAAGCGTTCGGCGGCGTCGGTGTCTATGCGACATCGCCCGATGAGCTTAAACGTGCCGTTAACGAAGCCATGGATTCCGGCAAGCCGACACTGGTCAATGCCGTGATCGATGAAAAGGCCGGCACAGAGAGCGGTCGTATCGGCAACCTCAACCCGCAAAGTGTCGTGGCCAAGAAATCATGATACGGCAATTGATCAACTCCAAAAGTAAGGAGAGCGCAGAATGAAAGCTCTTGAAGGCGTAAAGATTCTCGATTTCACCCACGTACAGTCCGGTCCGACCTGCACGCAGCTGCTGGCCTGGTTCGGCGCCGACGTGATCAAGGTCGAACGTCCCGGCGTCGGCGATGCGACTCGCAAACAGCTGGTCGATGTGCCTGGTGCTGACTCGCTTTATTTCACCATGCTCAATCACAACAAGCGCTCGATTGAACTCAATCCGAAGAACGAAACCGGCAAGCAGGTCCTCGAACGTCTGGTCAAGACCTGCGACGTGCTGGTCGAAAACTTTGCACCGGGCGCCCTCGACCGGATGGGCTTTTCCTGGGAACGCATTCAGGAACTCAACCCGCGCATGATCATGGCCTCGGTCAAGGGCTTCGGCCCCGGCAAGTACGAAGACTGCAAGGTTTACGAGAATGTCGCCCAGTGTGCCGGCGGTTCGGCATCGACGACCGGTTTCCTTGATGGCATTCCTGTCGTCACCGGCGCACAGATCGGCGATTCCGGGACCGGGCTGCACCTGGCGCTGGGTATCGTCACCGCCTTGTATCAGCGCGAACAAACGGGCCGCGGACAAAAGGTTCTGGCGGCCATGCAGGACGGCGTGCTGAACCTCTGCCGCGTCAAACTGCGCGACCAGCAGCGCCTCAAGGCCGGTCCGCTGACCGAATATTCCCAATATGGTGAAGGCATTCCGTTCGGCGATGCAACGCCCCGCGCCGGCAACGATTCCGGCGGTGGCCAGCCCGGCCGCATTCTGAAGTGCAAGGGATGGGAAACCGATCCCAATGCCTACACGTACTTCATCACGCAAGCCGCCGTCTGGGAAAAGATCTGCGACGTCATCGGCGCACCGGAATGGAAGACCAAGGAAGGTTATGCAACACCGCCCGAACGTCTCGACAAGCTCAACGAAATTTTCGACCGCATCGAACAATGGACCATGACCAAGACCAAATTCGAAGTCATGGACACTTGCAATCCGTTCGATATTCCGGTCGGCCCGATCCTCAGCATGAAGGAAATCGCAGAGGATGAGGGGCTGCGCGCCACCGGTACGATCGTTGAAGTCGATCATCCGAAGCGCGGCAAGTATCTGTCGGTCGGTTGCCCGATCAAAATGTCGGACTCCTCCGTCGAGGTGGTGCGTTCCCCGCTTCTGGGCGAACACACGGATGAAATTCTGACGGACGTACTTGGTTATAGCCAAAGCGAACTGGAAAGCATCAAACAATCCGGTGCAGTAGGTCAGGCAAAGGCGGCGGCAGAGTAACAAACACCCCGCGTCAGGTGCCTTTCTGGGCACCCGGACCGGGCAATGATCAAAGGGCATCGCAACGGCGGTGTCCGAAACGGGAGAGCAAATATGCGCGTTATCGTTATGGGTCAGCAGGCATTCGGTCAGGCGGCACTCGAGAAAATCCTCGCTGCCGGCATCGACGAGGTTGTCGCCGTCTACACGGCACCGGACAAGGAAGGCAAACCCATCGATCCGATCAAGCAAACGGCCCTGGATCGCGGTCTGCCGCTCTACCAGCCTGCCAACTTCACCGATGAAGCGGTTCTGAGCGATATGCGCGCCCTGAATGCCGACGTGATGGTCATGGCTTATGTCATCATCTTCGTGCCGGAAGCCGCCCGCGATATTCCGAAGCTGGGATCGATCTGCTTCCATCCGTCACTGTTGCCGTTGCACCGCGGACCGAGCTCGATCAACTGGCCGATCATCTGGGGTTCGACGAAATCCGGCCTGAGCTGGTTCTATCCGACCGACGGGCTCGATGAAGGTGAAATCCTGTTGCAGAAGGAAGTCGACATCGGCCCGGACGACACCCTGGGTGATATTTACTTCAAAAAGATTTTTCCGCTCGGCGTCGATTCCACGCTGGAAGTGCTGGACGCTTTCCGCTCCGGCAAGCTGGTCCGCATTCAGCAGGACGAAAGCAAAGCCACCTACGAAAGCTGGTGTCGCAAGAAAGACGCCGAGATCGACTGGTCGAAGCCGGTTGGCGATGTCTACAACCTGATCCGCGGGACCAATCCGCAGCCCGGTGCCTGGACCACCATCAACGGCGAAGAGTTGAAAGTCTTTGACGTCGCCAAAGCGGCAGGTACCGGCACCCCCGGCGATGTCGTTTCCACAGGAGATGATGGCGTGATTGTGCAAGCCGACGGCGGGCGCATCGTCTTAAAACGGGTACGCCCTGTTGATGGCGGCAAAATTCCAGCCGCCGAATGGGCAGCCGCCGCCGGCATCAAAGCCGGCATGAAACTCGGCAGCTAACTGAACGCATTTTTGAAATTCAAGAAACCGAAAGTATGAACCATGGCAAAAACCGACATCCAAATCGCCCGCGAAGCATCGCCCAAGCACATTTATGATATCGGCGCGAAGCTCGGGATTGATTCAAAACATCTTCTGCCTTACGGCCACGACAAGGCGAAAGTTTCCGCCGAGTTCATCAAGAGCCAGGAAGGCAAGAAAGACGGCAAACTGATCCTGGTCACGGCGATCAACCCGACCCCGGCCGGTGAAGGCAAGACGACGACCACGGTCGGCCTCGGTGACGGGTTGAACCGCATCGGCAAAAAAGCCGCCATCTGCATTCGTGAAGCTTCGCTCGGGCCGAATTTCGGCATGAAGGGTGGCGCTGCCGGCGGCGGCTATGCACAGGTGATCCCGATGGAGGACATGAACCTTCACTTCACCGGTGATTTCCATGCCATCACATCGGCGCACAACCTGCTGGCGGCGATGATCGACAACCACATTTACTGGGGCAATGCGCTCGACATCGACATTCGCCGGATCGCCTGGAAGCGCGTTCTCGACATGAACGATCGCGCCCTGCGTCAGATCACTTGCTCACTTGGCGGTGTCGCCAACGGGTTCCCGCGTGAAACCGGTTTTGACATCACCGTCGCCTCAGAAGTGATGGCCATTCTTTGTCTCGCCAAGGACCTTGCCGATCTTGAGCAGCGTCTCGGTGACATGATCGTTGCCTATCGCCGCGACCGTTCGCCGGTCTATTGCCGTGACATCAAGGCGGCCGGCTCAATGACCGTGCTGCTCAAGGACGCCATGCAGCCCAATCTGGTGCAGACACTTGAAAACAACCCGGCGTTCGTGCACGGCGGCCCGTTCGCCAACATCGCGCACGGCTGTAATTCCGTTGTTGCCACCAAGACCGCCCTCAAGCTCGCCGATTACGTAGTGACCGAAGCCGGCTTTGGTGCCGATCTGGGCGCCGAGAAATTCTTCGATATCAAATGCCGCAAGGCCGGTCTGAGCCCGAGCGCCGTCGTCATCGTCGCCACCATCCGCGCGCTGAAATCTAACGGTGGTGTCGGCAAGGACAAGCTCAACGACGAAAACGTCGAAGCCCTCAAGAAAGGCTGCCCGAACCTCGGCCGTCACCTCGAAAACCTGAAGAAATTCGGCGTGCCGGCTGTTGTTGCCATCAACCGTTTCCATACGGATACGGATGCCGAAATCGCTGCGGTCAAGGAATTCGTCAAGACGCAGGGCACCGA
>JANRAT010000026.1:3940-11039 GCA_030727885.1 Rhodospirillales bacterium
GCACCGAAGCATTCCTGTGCGAGCATTGGGCAAAAGGGTCCGCAGGTATTGAAGAACTGGCAAACAAGGTCGCCGAAGTCGTCGATTCCGGTGTGGCCAAGTTCAAGACACTGTATCCGGACGAGATGTCGCTGTTCGATAAAATCAGCACCGTCGCCAAGGAAATCTACCGTGCCGATGAAGTGCTGGCCGACACCAAAATCCGCAATCAGCTGAAGGAATGGGAAGAAGCCGGCTACGGCAACCTGCCGGTCTGCATGGCGAAAACCCAGTACTCGTTCTCGACGGATCCGAATCTCAAGGGTGCGCCGACGGGCCATTCCGTGCCGATCCGCGAAGTGCGCATTTCCGCCGGCGCCGGCTTTATCGTCGTCGTTACCGGAGAGATTATGACCATGCCGGGGCTGCCACGCGTACCTGCGTCGGAAACCATCCGGCTTAACGACGAAGGCCTCATTGAAGGTCTGTTCTAGGGAGTTAGAAATGGCGTTCCGCACCATACTCGTACCAATACGTGGCGATGGCAGAGGTGAATCTGTGCTCGACCACGCTTGTGCCCTGGGGCGCCATTTCAATGCACACATTCGCGCCGTACACAGCAAGCCGCGCGCCAAGGATCTGATTCCCTTCGGCGTCGCGGTGCCGGCGCTGGTACGCGATCAGATCAGTTCATCAGCATCGTCCATTACCGACGACGAAGTGATCCATCTGAAGTCCCTGTTCGATGCCTACGTCGAAAAGAACAAGATCAAGATATGTGAAACCCGTCCGCCGCTTCACGACACGCTGACGATTTCATGGACCGTAACGGATGGCAGACAGGCCGATATCATTGGCATCTGGGGCCGGCTCGCCAGTGTCATCGCCGTTGCCCAACCCGATCGCGACACAAATCTGGGTCAGAACACCCTTGAAGCAGCGCTGATTAATACGGGCCGGCCTGTGCTGCTCTGTCCGAAAAAACCGGTCACCTCGCTTGGTGCCAATGTCGCGATCGCCTGGAACGGCTCGGCGGAATCCGCCCGCGCCATCGCCATGTGCGGATCCATAATCGCAGAAGCCAAGACCGTCACCGTCCTGGCGGCAGAAGATGCCGATAATCTTGATCTGACCGCTGAAGATCTTGTTCTGCATCTGCTTGATCACGGGATCAAGGCGACTGCCATGAATGTTAAGTCCAAAGAATCAACACTCGGCGAAAGCTTATTGGGTGCCGCCAAAGCCGCAGGCGCGGATGTCATCGTCATGGGCGCCTATGGCCGCAGCCGAGGCCGCTCCATGGTTCTGGGCGGCGTCACGCAATGGATCATCGACCACACGGATTTACCCGTGCTTTTAGTACACTAAAACTGGATTGGAGCACGACAAACACTCGATACGAATTTGATAAATCTGAGGCGACTCAATTATCACAGAACAACCTAACGACAAGATTAGGTCCCGAAGGGCAACGCCACCGCAAGAAGTGACAGGCTAAAATGCGATATGGTTTTAAACGTATTGCTGGTGCCATCGAAGTATTGCCCCAGCAATAAAATGTAACTTGGGAGGTTATAATGGCTATCTCTAGACGTCACATACTAGGCATTGCTGGCGCACTCGGCGTTACTGCAATGGTTGCCGGTTTACCCGGTACGGCTGCCGCTTGGGAGCCCAACAAGCCGATCGACTTTATCATCATGGCCGGCAAAGGCGGTGGTGCCGACAAAATGGCTCGTTTGATGCAAGCCATCATTGAGCAGGAAAAACTGTCGTCAAAACCCCTCGTCCCTGTCAACAAGTCCGGTGGTTCCGGCGCTGAAGCGCTGATTGCCGCCAAAAGTGCAAGCGACCCCGATCACACGATCATGGTGACCTTGAACTCGTTCTTCACGACCCCGCTCCGTCAGCCGAAGCTCGGCATCGACATCATGGAGTTCGCACCTGTTGGACGTATGGCGGAAGACACCTTCCTGCTTTGGGTCCACAAGGACTCCGGTATCAAGACGTTCGAAGAATTTCTCACCAAGGCGAAAGCGGACGGCAACAAATGGGTCATGGGCGGAACCGGTAAAGCGCAGGAAGATGAACTGCTGACCGAATTCCTGAACAACAACTTCGGCCTGAAGATCAAGTACGTGCCATACAAGGGCGGTGGGGAAGTTGCCAAGCAGCTTGCCGGCAAGCAGTTGAACTCAACGGTCAACAACCCGTCGGAAGCGCTCGGCTTCTATGAGTCCGGTGACGTTGTGCCGATCCTCAGCTTTACCGCTGAGCGTCTGCCGTTGTTCCCCAATGTCCCGACCATGAAGGAAAAGGGCAAGGACTTCGCTTACGGCATGCAGCGTGCAGTTGTCGGCGCTCCGGGCATGAGTGCCGATGCGCTGAAGTACTATGAAAACCTTTTCTCGAAGGTCTACAAGTCAGCGAAATGGCAGGCTTATCGTAAAAAGCAGTCGCTTTTTGGCGATGAGCTCAACGGTGATCCGTTGAAGGCTTACTGGAAAGAACAGGTTGATCGTCATCGCAAGATGCTGGTCGACATGGGCGCGATTAAATAAGCATCCACACCAGAAGCTAAGCTGAAACAGAGATAACTTTTAGACATCAAGAGATCGGGAGAGAGTGCGGATTATGAGACGTGCAGAAATCATAACGGCCGGATTAATGGCACTCCTCTCGATCTACTTGATGTTTAAGAGTTCAGAACTTGAGATCGGTTACGTAAAAGGCGAAGGACCAGGCGGCGGGTTCTGGCCGTTCTGGCTCTCGGCGGGCATGCTGATTTCGACCATCTGGATTGCGATCAACTGGTACTTGCGCAAATCGCCTCCATCACAGTCCACAGAAAAATATCTGGATAGCTATGGGCTCAGAATGCTCATGCTGGTCGGCGGCGGAGTCACCGCACTGATCGCCGTTTCTCACATCCTCGGGTTTTACGGCGCCATCCTGCTCTTCCTGATTTATTACATCCGTTATCTCGGCCGCCATAGCTGGCCGGTAACGCTGTCGATCGCGATAACCACGCCGGTCGTAACATTCCTGTTTTTTGATATTGCAATGCGGATTGTCCTGCCGAAGGGCTACCTGGAGCCATTGTTCCTGCCGCTCTACGACTTTTTCTTCTAGGCGGTTGAGCCACGACTTTAATGCATCCCACGAGCAAATAGATAGGCGACATCACTATGGAAATTCTCGGGCATCTCTCAGACGGTATTTTCACCGCACTTGAACCGCTCAATATTGCGCTCATGCTGGTCGGCGTTGCACTTGGCTTGTTTATCGGCGCCATGCCCGGACTTGGCTCCGTGAACGGAGTCGCCATCCTGCTGCCGGCGACCTTCCTGGTGCCACCGACGTCGGCCATGATCTTTCTGGCGGCGATTTATTACGGCGCCATGTATGGCGGCGCGATTTCATCAATTACACTCGGGATACCTGGCGCATCGACAGCGGTTGCGACGACCTTTGACGGCAGGCCGATGGCGCTCAAGGGGCGCGCCGACCTGGCGCTGGTGACAGCAGCTGTTGCCTCATTCGTCGGCGGCACGGTCGCCAACGTCCTGTTCACCGCTTTTGCCCCACCGCTGGCCCAGGTCGCCCTTGATTTCGGCGACCCTGAGATCTTCGCGTTGATGCTGCTGGCCTTCGCAACCTTTATCGGGTTGGGTGGTGACGATATACCGAAAACGTTGTTTTCGATCTGCTTCGGGCTGGTGATGGCCGCTGTCGGTCTCGACATCATGACCGGCGAGCCGCGCCTGGTGTTCGGCGATATCACCGGGTTCATGCACGGCATCAACTTCCTGGTTCTCGCCATCGGCGTCTACGGGATCGGTGAGATGCTGTGGACCATCGACAGCACGCGCGGTGAAATGACGATGACCGGTGCGGTGCTTACCGTCAGGGGTATTCTGCGCGCCATCAAGGAGACGGCTAAGGGCTGGAGGGGCATGACGATCGGATCGTTCCTCGGCTTCTTCGTCGGCATCCTGCCGGCCGCTGGGGCTACACCGGGCTCGCTGATGTCCTATGGCATCACCAAGATGCTCGACAAGCATCCGGAATCCTATGGCAAAGGAAACATCAACGGTATATCCGCACCTGAATCGGCCAATAACTCAGCCTCGACAGGCGCCATGCTGCCGATGTTGACCCTCGGCATTCCGGGCTCACCGACGACAGCCATCCTGCTTGGCGGGATGGTGATCTGGGGTCTGCAGCCAGGCCCTCTGCTGTTCGCCAACCAGACTGAATTCGTCTGGGGCCTGGTCGGTTGGTTCTATATCTCCAACTTCTTCGCACTGATCGTCAATCTTGCCTTCATTCCGCTGTTCATCTGGATGCTCAGGATGCCGTTCACAGTTCTGGCGCCGATGATCTTCGTGCTGTCCATCGTCGGCGGCTTTGCGGCGACACAGGATATGCATGATATCTGGTTGATGTTATTGTTCGGGATCGGTGCTTATCTGCTGCGCAAGCTCGACTATCCGGTTGCGCCGGCGGTGCTGGCGATTGTACTGGGCCCGATTGCCGAGCCGAAACTGCGTCAGTCCCTGCTGTTCTCGAGCGGGGATCCGATGATCTTCCTCGAGCGTCCGATTGCAGGACCGATCACCGTGATTGCGATCTTCCTGATCCTGCTGCCGCTGTTCAATCTGATCTGGAAAAAAATGAAGCCGAAACCGGCACCTTCGCTGTAACGAATCTATGCTTGATAAAGCCTGAAGTTCCGGCTGTTACGAGACTGTAGCGTTTTAGCCAACCGGAAATAACTACGCCCCGATCCACCGTTTTTGCGGCAGGTCGGGGCGCTTTCTTTTTACGGCCAAACGATCATCAGACCGCAAGCCGCACTCAATCAAACAGAGATTGAACCAGATTAACTGGCTAACCGCTGCAAGCCGCTGTTTGGCGACTGGCTGCGGCCAGGCGCCTGACCGCGATGCGGCTTTCTTGATTTGGCCTGCTGCTGTTGCGGGCGGGCCTTCGGCTTGTCGAACTTCTTGTAAGGTCTGTCGGCAGCGCCGTTGTTGGGGCGTGCCGATGCCGGACGTTCTTCCGAACGAGGCTGACGTTCGCCCTGGCCGCTGAAGCCCGGAGGCGTTTCGCGCTCAAGAACCGTCCCGATGGTGCGTTCGATATCCCTGAGCAAGCCGCGTTCCGAATGTTCACACAGTGAAATCGCAATGCCGCTCTTGCCGGCACGTGCGGTCCGACCGATCCGATGCACATAGGCCTCCGGAACGTTCGGCAATTCGTAGTTGATGACATGCGACACGCCATCGACATCAATGCCGCGGGCTGCAATATCCGTAGCAACAAGGATCTTGGTCTTGGACGAGCGGAAATCGTCCAGCGTCCGCTGGCGTTGCGGCTGGCTCTTGTTGCCGTGAATGGCGCCTGAAGAGAGACCCGCTTTTTGCAGGAATTCATTGACCTTGTCGGCACCGCGTTTGGTGCGCGTGAAGACAATCGTCTGTCCAACATCGTTGCCGCGCAAGATACCAATCAGGGCATCACGCTTTTGATCGCGATCAACGTGCATGACCTTCTGGTTGATCAGCTCGATCGGTGTTGATGTCGGCTTTACCGAAATTTCTGCAGGCTGATTGAGGAAATCCTCAGCCAGCGAGCGGATCTGCTGCGGCATGGTTGCCGAGAACAGGACCGTTTGTCTTTTCTTCGGCAGCTTGGCCATGATTTTTCGGATCGTCGGCATGAAGCCGAGATCAAGCATCTGGTCACCTTCATCAAGAACGACGGTTTCCGTCCTGTCGAGTTTGATAACGCCGGTCTGGACGTGATCAAGCAGTCTGCCTGGTGTTGCCACGACGACATCAACGCCGCGTGCCATCATGCGGATCTGTCCGCCCGGCTTGACGCCGCCAACGACGATGGCAACCGAAACACGCATGGCGCTGCCATAGGTGCGGATGCTGTCGGCAATCTGCGAAGCCAGTTCACGGGTTGGCGCCAGAACCAGCGCTACGCAATGATTGGCAATAGGTCTGTCGCGCAGCTCGTTGATCCGGTGCAGCAGCGGCAGAACGAAGGCAGCGGTCTTGCCGGTACCGGTCTGTGCGATGCCGACCAGATCTTTGCCGGTCATCATGAGAGGAATGGCTTGCGCCTGAATAGGGGTAGGCGCGGTGTAACCTTCGGATTTAATTGCGCGAAGGATAGGTTCGGCTAGGCCGAGATCAGTAAACTGTTTCAATTGATAACTTTCATACACAGCCACACATCGAATACCCATAGGGGCACCGACGGCGCTTGATTTTAAAATTGGGAGCTTGCGTAGATCAGCCGCCATGTTCGTGTGCCTGGATGGCACGGCCGGCTCGGAAATCGCTTCGGAGACGGAGACTGCTGACAACGATAATGTCATCTACACGCAGTAAGCTGAGCGGTTTGTGTCACACCTTAATGAAATAAGCAAGAACTCATGTATTGAGCCCGGAATAAGGCTGTCTCCCACAAAACCAGACCCCGCACACTTTCCGCGTGCGGGGTCTCAAGGTTGAAGAGTGCAGCAACAACCTTGGGCAGGGTTTGTCCCACCACCTTTAGAGTAGCACAGATAGCCATTTATCTTGAGCATTACTAAACTGATATGGCGAATAATACTAAAATGACTAAATTTTAATCATAAGATTTTTATTGAGCAATTATAGGTCATTTTTTTGCCACAAATTATCTCGCACATCACCAAATGTACGCAATATCTGTATCGCGATATATATATTTTTATAAACAATACCAATTAGTTACAACAATTTATCCCCAACCCGACCGGGTTCTCCCGGATTCTGGCCCAGAACTTGTAATTGTCTATTGCAGTGCAGCAACATCCTTAGGGGAGACACTTATGAAGTTAACATGTAAATCACTGGTAACGGCCGGCGTCCTAGCCGCAACCATGGCAGTCAGTTCTGCCGCCTGGGCCGCCGACACCATCAAAGTTGGTATCCTTCACTCACTTTCCGGCACGATGGCCATCAGTGAAACAACACTGAAAGACGTTATGCTGATGCTCATTGAAGAGCAGAATAAAAAAGGCGGCCTTCTCGGCAAGAAACTCGAAGCCGTTGTCGTCGATCCGGCCTCCAACTGG
>JANRAT010000027.1 GCA_030727885.1 Rhodospirillales bacterium
GGAACTGCGGGACCAGCTTTTCGTCGGCGACGTTGCCGTTGTCTTCCGGTTTGATTTCACGGCCCTGATAGAACTCGGTGTCGCCACGGGCTTCGATCCAGCCTTCGCGGATGCGCGGCAGGCCTGTGTCGATGTCGATATGCGCAGCCGGGTCGGTATAGATGCCGGACGTGTCATAGACCGTCAGCGGGGCTTCCTTGGCGCTTTCATGGACGTGAATGCGGCGCATCGGCACACCGATGCCGCCCAGGCGGTCGCCCGGGACATAGAATTTTTCGGACGCCGGAAGCGGGCCGTGCGTCACGTCGGCATTGGCGGGTTTACGTATAACGTTCATCGTGGGTCCTCTCCAAAAATACAATGGGACCCGGGACGGTTTCAGGAGGGATGAACGGGGTTAACGTTCAGGTTCCGATCCCTACGCCGGTATCACCCGGATCAGGTTCGACGGGTCACCGCCGTTTCACCACACAATGCAGTGATAAGGTGGACTCTCAGCCCTGTTAACCAGGACCCCCCGCGGAACAAATTATGCCCTGATGGTGCGGCTAATCTGCGCCCGGGTCAAGGACACGTTGGTGTAGCCTCTAAATCCCTTGAATCTGTCACAAAATCGAAATGCCCTTCCGATATCGTCAACGGCAATTGTGCCAGACAGCGGATCGAAGACGGCATTGAATATCTCTTTTGGAGCAAAAACTATAAATGACCTATTCAGCTGCCGCCGTTTTCCAGCCTGAAAGCCTAAACGAATCGATCCCCGGCATGACGCAAGACACGAACGGCCAGAATTTCAATCTTGAAGCGATATCACGATATGTCGAGCCGGTGCCGTCGCATCTGCCCGGCTCGGCGGTGATCGATATCTTCAATCAGGACCCGGGTCTGAGTGCCGTGCCGGTCATCGATCATGACGAGGTTGTCGGTCTGCTGACGCGCAAGCGGGTGTTTCTGAATTTTTCCCGGCAGTTCGGCCATGCCGTTTATGCCCGTCGGCCGGTATCCCGACTGATGATCACGTCGCCGCTGGTGGTCGATGCCATGACACCGATTGATGAGCTGAGCCGCAAGGTCCTGACCGAGGCGCCGAGCGCGCTTGAGGACGGCTTCATCATCATGCAGGGGAATAGCTATCACGGGATTGGCAACTCGATGGGGATATTGCGGCTGGGGATGGCACAGGCCGAGAGAAAGACGCAGGAACTGGCCGAAGCCAAGGAGGCTGCGGAGCATGCCAATGCTGCAAAATCGCGGTTTCTGGCCAACATGAGTCATGAGCTCAGAACACCGCTGAATGCAATTATCGGTTTTTCCGAGATGATTTCGACCGAAACGTTCGGACCGCATGTTGTTAGCGTTTACAAGGAGTATGCCGAGGACATCAACACCAGCGGGCGGCTTTTGCTGGATATCATCAATGATATTCTGGACATGTCGAAAATCGAGGCCGGGCATTTCAAGATCGAAGTGCAAAACCTCGATATGACACCGATCATTCATAATGCGGTCCGCCTGATCATGGAACGGGCCTCGCAGAAAGGAATCAGTCTGATCGTCGATATGCCGCCGGACCTTGCCGAAGTCCGCGCCGACAATCGGGCCATGCGGCAGATTTTCTTGAATCTTCTCAGCAACGCGGTGAAATTTTCAAATCCCGGCAGTGCTGTGACGATCAAGGTCAGGCAGGTTGCCGGAAAAATCAGGATTTCTGTGTGCGATCAGGGCATCGGCATCCCTGCCAAGATGCTGGCAAAAATTACCGAACCTTTCATGCAGGTTGAAAACGAATTGACCCGGAAGGAGCAGGGCACCGGGCTGGGGCAGCCGATCGTGGTCTCACTGGCCGAGCGAATGAATGCGACGTTCGAGCTGGATAGTGAATTCGGGGTCGGCACAGTGGCGTCCCTGACGGTTGATCGGGCACACTGACCGATCAGGCGGCCGCCGGAACCCGCTTTTTGTTACTGGGTTGTGGTGCCGGCTGGGCAGGGCCGCCGCCGCCGCCAAGATCGGCGTCAGTGATGATCTCGTCACCCCATTC
>JANRAT010000028.1:0-9891 GCA_030727885.1 Rhodospirillales bacterium
GGGACCAATGGAGCCGAGCATGACGGCACCCACGGCGATCCCTGAGAAGTCGCCGAGCCAGACCAGCAAATGATCGACGGCGCCGCTTGGCCACAGCACGCCGACCGCGAGAATGGCGCCGGGTACGGCATAGCCGATGCTGGCCGTTCTCGCCGCGATCCGCACCCAGGGGCCGTCCGACAGTCTGACGGCATAGGCCAGGAACAGACCGATGACGAGCGCCAGAGCCGCCGCCGAGGCGGACAGCACAAACGAGTTGGCGACAAAACTCAGATAATTGGCCGACAGTGTTGCGTCATAAAAGGCGAGGGCATAGCGGGCGAGCACGCCAGCCGGCAGGACGAAGCCGAGCAGCACCGGCAGCGCGCAGGCAACAAGGGCAAGGGCAGCTCGCCAGCCCTGCAACCGGTAGCTCGGCAACTCGGAATACTTGCTTGAGGTGTGGTGGAATTTCCGGTCCCGGCGGGCCAGTCGCTCAATGACGATCAGCACCAGCACGGCTGCCAGCAGCACCGATGATAACTGGGCCGCGCCGCCGATCGAATTCATGTTCAGCCAGACATCGAAAATGCCGGCGGTGAAGGTGCGGACGGCAAAGAAATCGACGGTGCCGAAATCGTTGATGACTTCCATCAGGACCAGTGTGACGCCGACGACTATCGACGGACGGGCGAGGGGCAGGGCGACATGCAGAAAGCTGCCCCAGGCGGTTTTGCCCAATGTTCTGGCAACTTCAAGGACGCACACCGACTGTTCAAGAAAGGCTGCCCGGGCCAGCAGATAGACATAGGGATACAAAACCAGAGTCATGACAGTGATGGCGCCGCCGATGGAACGGATTTCCGGGAACCAGTAATCCTGCGGCCGGCTCCAGCCGAACAGCGAACGCAGCGCCACCTGCACGGTGCCTGCATATTCAAGCTGATCGGTGATGACGAAGGCGAGCACATAGGCCGGTACTGCCAGCGGCAGCAACAGCGCCCATTCAAAAAGGCGCGATCCCGGAAAACGGCACATGGTGACGAGCCAGGCCGTGCCGGTGCCGATCAGCAGCGTGCCGATGCCGACCCCTGTCATCAGCAACGCGGTCCGCTGCAGATAGAGCCCGAGCACGGTGTCGTAAAGATGCTGCCAGATATCAGAGCTGTCGGTCAGGGCAATGCCAAGCACAGTGATGATCGGTGCCGCTACCAGCAGGGCGACCAGCAGCGCGCCGGTGCTCCAGAGATTGATGCGAAATCCAGCGAGCAGGCGGTTGGCGGCCGGAGGGGCGGCCATCGAGGTGGTCATTGGCGATCAGCCAGTAACGCCGAACGGACGCTTCCGGGATGAAAGCGTCCGCCGTGTTGTAAACTAAAGGATGGCGATGTTGTCAGCTGGACGGCCCTTCATCGAAGTTGATTTCATCAACCAGTTTGGTGGCATTCTCGCGTTGTTTGGCGATTTCCTCCATGGCCAGAGTGTCGCCTTTGAAGCTGCCCCAGGAACTGACCAGCGCGGACGGCGCGACCGATGGATTGGCCGGGTATTCAAAGTTGTCCTCGGCATAAATCTTTTGCGCTTCCTGACCAGACAGCCATTCCACGAATTTGATGGTGGCGGCCCGGTGCTTGGCGCCCTTGAGAATGCCGACCCCGGAGATGTTCATATGCGTGCCCCGATCGCTTTTGCCCTGGTTGAGGAAGACCACGCGCACGGCTTCGGCCCATTTCTTCTGTTCGGGTTTTTCATCGTTGGTCTGCATTTTGCCCATGTAATAGGTGTTTGCAATGGCGACGTCACATTGTCCCTCGAACACGGCCTTGGCCTGGGCCCGGTCGTTACCCTGAGGTTTGCGCGACTGGTTGGCTTTCACGCCTTCCAGCCAGGCTTTGGTCTTTTCCTTGCCGTGATGCGCCAGCATCGAGGCGATCAGGGCGATGTTGTATTCATGCTTGCCCGAGCGCATGCAGAGACGCCCCTTGAACTTGGGATCGGCGAGATCTTCATAGGTCAGCAGTTCGTCGGCCTTGACCCGTTCCCTGGATACCAGAGCAATCCGTGCACGCTGCGTCAGACCGAACCATTCACCGCCCGGATCGCGCAGATGCTCGGGAATATTGGCGGTGAGCACGTCGGATTTCACGCTGTCCAGGACACTTGCCTGCTGCAAACTGTAGAGCCGCCCGATATCAACCGTCAGCACCGCATCCGCTGGAGTGTTGGCGCCGGCAGCCTGAATCTTTTCCAGAATGCCCTTGTTGGCGAAAACGATATTAACGTTAACCCCGGTTTCCTTGGTGTAGGCCCGTGTCAGGGGCTCAATCAGATATGGCTGACGATTGGAATAAAGATTGATCGTCTCTGCTGCCGTCGCCGGTGCCGCAGTATTGAGGACTGCGATCGCCAGAACCGCCGGGGCTAGAGCCATGTATATCCGCTGCATATTTTATCACTCCTGAGTCTGCGTGCCGTCATGCTTGTAAGCCGGCACGGCATGTTTGGTTCATCCTGTTTCGGCACCGTGTGAAAAACACCAATTAAGAATGATTATTAATTGAAGGCTGATGTTTATAGCTCCTTTTGCATATATGCAAGTCATTCTTAATTGCAAGCTTGGCTGGGAACCGTTAATGCACTCAGTAATTTGAAATTGCTCGCGAACACCCGCGTTGATGTGGTAGGTACGTGGTTGAGAGGTTTGGTGGATTTATAGGGTTCATCCAAATCAAGGCTCCAAATACTAGGATGCCTGGGAGAAGCCGGTTCATGAAGGTTACAAAATCCGAAGGTTCAAAAGGCGTTTCTTCATCGCGTAAGGCCGGAAAGTCGGCTGGCGGTGACAGCGGCTTTGCTGATGCTTTGCGCGATGTTGCGGGCTCGGATGCCACGGAACACGCCCAGACTACAGGCGGTGTCGGCTCGATCGGATCAATCCTGGCGATGCAGCAGGTTGCCGACTCCACAGACCACCGCTCGCGCGGCCTGATGATGGAATACGGCAATGATCTGCTTGATCAGCTTGATAAAATTCGCATGGCCATTCTGAGCGGGTCAATTTCCAAGGACCGACTCCAGGATATTGCGCGCCGTCTGCGCGAGCGGAAAATCTCCAGCGATGACCCTCAATTGAACGACCTTATCGATGAAGTCGAACTCAGGGTCGAGGTTGAAATCGCCAAACTGACCCGCTAAGCGGCTTTCAGCCTTGAATATTCGGGCATTCTGAACATCCATTTAAATCAAGATGATAGGCTCATTCGCACGGATGAAATACGTGCTTGCAGGTCGCGTCCCGCACACTTATATTCCGCGCGCTTAGCCGCCTTATAAGCCTAGGAGCTATATGCACTATGAATGTTACGCTATCCCCTGATTACAAGCCGACCGCCAAAGAACCGTTCATGAATCCGCGCATGCGCGAGTATTTTCGTCAGAAACTGCTGAGCTGGCGTGCTGAACTGGTCAAAGAATCTAACGAAACGCTGCAAACCCTCCAGGAAGGCGGGATTGTGGAGCCGGATATCGCTGATCGTGCTGCTATTGAAACAGACCGTTCGCTTGAACTTCGGACCCGTGACCGCGCCCGTAAGCTGATCAGCAAGATCGATCAGGCGCTGGAACGGATTGAAGACGGCTCCTATGGGTATTGTGAAGAAACCGATGAGCCGATCACCTTGGCTCGTCTGGAAGCCCGCCCCATTGCTACCCTGTCACTTGAAGCACAGGAACGGCACGAGCGCATGGAGCGCACGCACCGCGACGATTGAGCGTTTTTTCTCTTCCCAAATATTATGAACCAGGAATCGACATATTGAGTTCCGAGGGCTTTCCGCTCGAATATTTTTTTAATCAGGCGTCGGGATCCTGTGAAAATTAACAAATAAAACTTAAATATATCAATGCGTTGATGTAATTTTCTGCGCGGACAAAAAACTGTCATTTTTTTCTTGCGCTAAGCACCGGAAATTGTGTAGGTTGCTGACGTAGAGGAGTAATTTAGAATAATTTTATTCCGAAAGGAATGGTAGCAGAATGCGCACAGATAATATACAAGGATCGCCAGTCGTCGCCTCGAGTGCGGCAACTGCTGCTTTTCAAGTTGCTGTCGTGCAGCAGAAGCAGTTCGAAGAGACTCTTGAGCGGGTCAGCGAAAAACAGCTCAAAGCCGTCAAAGAAAATATCCGCAAGGCTGAACACATCGACGATGTCGTTGACGTGAAGCAGACGGATAAAACCCTGCAATCGAATAAAGCAGAAGGCTCGTCATCGGGCTCCACTGACACTGCGCCGACACCGGACTCCGTTGGTGCGAAAGTCAACGTAACGGTTTAGTATTTCCCCTGCCTTGAAGTGTCCGCAGACGCCTTGAGCGTCTTTTTTTGTGCCCGTTTTCCGGCACCCAGGATGATTTGTTCAACAACCGTTTGATCTGCGATCCTCAGCAGGCAAGAAAAAAAGCCGGCGCTTTCTGCGCCGGCCGGAAGTTGTCCAGGTTCCATGTTGAACCTAGAACGGGAATATGATGTCCCAGATTTGCGTACCCCAGCGCGGCTGCTGCAGTTGACTGAGCGTGCCGCGGCCACCGTAGGCGACGCGCATCTCGGCGATTTTTTCATGACTGATGGTGTTGTCGCTCTCAATATCTTCCGGACGGACAACACCGGTGACGAGGAGTTCCCGCAGCTCGGCATTGACCAGGATTTCCTGACGACCCATGACGACCAGAGAGCCGTTCGGCAGGATCTGCGTCACAACGGCTGCAAACGTCAGGTTGATGACTTCTGACCGCTCTATACCGCCGTCACCGGACGTCGAGTGTGTATCCTTGAAGTTCATCATGGAAGTCGGATCCACGGCTTGAGGCAGGAATTTCGAGAACTCCGCTTCCAGACCGAGAAGGCTGGAGACGTGTGTCTGCTCGCTGTCCTGACGATCCCGCTCGGTCTTGTTGGCCAGCGTTGCGCTGTCCGAGAGTTCGAGTTTGACGGTTACGATATCGCCGATTTCCTTGGCCCGGTGATCCTTGAAAAAGGCCCTGGCGCCATTACGCCACAGGGAACTCGGGTTTTCTTCGGCGATCTGCGGAGCCGGCATCGGCAGGCTGACCGGCTGATAGGCCGGTTTTGCGATCGGATTTTCAATATTTGTCAGTCTTGGGCCGCCGCCTATTTCTGAAAACCTTTCTGCCAGGTTGCAGCCACTCAGGCCGGTCATGGCGGCAAGCGCAATGACGAGCGGTAAGGCGCGTCTGGTTAAATGTGTGTTTGTCATCATCTTCATTCCTAATAAAGCCGGGATGGTTCCCGCTTTTTTTGAAATATTTCTAGTTCAGGCTCATCGAGAATTGCTGCGGAAGGGTGCGGACCGTGACACGTCCCGGACCGATGACTTCCGCCTCGATGATCAGGTTTGAGCGACCATTCTTGATCTGCACGACGTCTCCTTCGGAGCCGTTTTGTAAGGCTTTACCCTGTGCCGTCAGCGTCATGTTGGGGACCTGATGAACAATCATCACGAGACTGTTCTTGGCGACCATGATCGGGCGGCTGACCTCGTTGCTGCGGATAGGTGATCCGGCACGAAGACCACGTTTCGGTGTTTTTCCGATGATATCATTGACGTCGACGATGATGTCCTGCTGGACCCGGTCAGATTTCATCTTGACCCATTGCAGATCGTCCTCGGCAATGACGTCGCCTTTGAGAATGCGCGACTTCAGCACCGGCACGTCGATCGTTCTGAAAGCCCGGCCTGACATCCGCATCCGTTCCATCGACAAGCCTTTGCTGGCTACGACGATGGCTGAAAACCGCCCGGTTATGGGCTGATAGCTTAGGCTTTCGATACTCAAGGTCTGATCGGCATCAGCCGGCAGATATAACTGCTGCAAGGGGGACGCAAATTCAATGTCCAATTCCCCGGTCGCGCCCTGATCGGCAAGCGCAGACAGGAGCTGCGCCTTAATGTCGTCCTGGGGGACGGTAACGGACTCGCGTTCGACAACGGCCTGGGTCAGTGCGCTCAACGGTTTCCAGTTGATTTTATAGTTATGCGCAACCCGGTATAACCAGCGGGCATCCAACAGCGACCGCTTGCCCGGATCCGGTGCATAAGCGACCGAAATCTCGGCTTTTTCGCCGATGTTGGTGAACAGATCGCCAAGCCTGACGACTTTGGAATTGACGACGACATGCTCGTTCAGCACCGGCTGGCTGGTATCGAAGTTTGCAACCTCGGCGGGCGCAGCGCGGGGTGTCGTGGCATCGGCAATCACCGGTGCACTGATGACCATAAACAAGGCCGTCATTGGGATCAGTAGTTTACGCATGGTATCACTCCTTATCCTTCACTCGGCTTATCTAAGGGTCGTCAACGTGCCCATCATTTCGTCCGAGGTCTGGATGACCTTGGAGTTCATTTCGTAGGCGCGCTGCGCGGAAATCAGCTGAGATATTTCCTCGACGGCATTGACGTTCGAGGTTTCCAGGAAGCCCTGTAACAGGGATCCGAAACCGACGGCGGCAGGGTTGCCGACAACGGGGGAACCGGAAGCCGGGGTTTCCAGCATCAGGTTTTCACCGATCGCCTGCAGGCCCGGTTCATTCTGGAACGTTGCCAGCTGTAACTGTCCGACAGTTTGCAGGGCGACCTGGCCTTCGATCTTGGCCAGCACCTGACCCGATGAGTTGATCGTCACATCAATCGCGGTTTGCGGGATCGTCAGGCCGGGCAACAGGGTATAGCCATCGTGGGTGACGATCAGGCCGTTCTGATTAAGCTGAAACGTGCCGTCACGGGTATAGGCGGTTTCGCCGGTCGGCAGGGTCACCTGGAAAAAGCCCTTGCCCTGAACCGCGAGGTCGAAGGTGTTGTCGGTTGACGTCAGGTTGCCCTGTTCGTGAATCCGGTAAACGGCTGCCAGCTTGACGCCGAGGCCCAGCTGCACACCGGTCGGGACGACATTGCCGGCGTCCGATGATGTCGAGCCGACACGACGCAGATCCTGATAAATCAGATCCTGAAATTCGGTGCGGCGCCGCTGGTAGGCGGTCGTGTTCATGTTCGCCAGGTTGTTCGAGATGACTTCGACGTTGCGCTGTTGTGCCAGCATGCCGGTCGAAGCAATGTCCAATGATCTCATCTTAGTATCCTTTCCCGTTTTTTCCGCCTGAAGCTCGGTGGCCAGGCGGTCGCAAATCGCTTGTTAGGACGTGGCCGCCAAATCGCGGATCATCGAGCGTTGCCGCTCATCTTCACGTTCAATGAAATTCTTGACCCCGTCGTAGGCGCGGTGAACTTCAATCATGCTGGCCATTTCGAGGATCGGCTCGACGTTGGAGCCTTCGACGGCACCCTGCAGGATCGTCACTTTGTCGACGGGCTTGGCCGGGTTGGCATCCGTGGTTGCGAACTGGGCACCCGAAGTACGGCTCAGCGCCTGCTCATTGTCGAAACGAACAACCTTCAATTTGCCAAGCTGACCGTTATTGGTCGAAATCGTGCCATCCTTGGAGATCACGATTTGCGTGTCTTCCGGGGCAAAAACCACCGGCGAGCCGCCATCTGCCAGAACCGGCTGACCGGCCTGATTGACCAGCTGTCCGGTATTGTCCAGTTGCAGGCGGCCATTGCGGGTATAGCGTTCACCTTCCGGCGTCTGTACGGCTAGGAACCCTTCACCCTGAATGGCGATATCAAGCGGGTTGCCGGTGTGCTCGATGGCACCCGGGCGGGTATCCGTCATGGTCGCAATATCACGAACATAGGATAAATTGGGGGTCAGAAGGTTTTCGCCACCCTTGGATTTAATCAGGTGTTCGACGAACATCATCTGGCCACTTTTGTAGCCATGCGTGCTCATATTCGCGAGGTTGTTGGCGACGACATCCATCTGACGGCGCAGTGCGGCCTGACTGGATAGCGCGATATACGAAGTATTTTCCATAGTCCACAATCCTTATTCCCGTTCTTAAGCCTCTGTCCGGCTATTCGCCGTCGTGCTTTGCCGATTTATATGCAGACCTCGTGCCAAGTTATTAGTTTGTTTTAAATCAATAGGTTATGTATGAATTTGAGGCGATGTGCGGCGCTGCAGGACCCGGCATCATGCATCCTTTACCGGGCAGGAACTGCCGCGTATCGCCGGTTTTGCCGGAAAAGGGCATGCAACATATATGTCGTAGTGTTGTTGCCCCATGTTCCGCGTATTTGGTATCCTGCGATTCGTTGCAATGCCGCGCTCAGCAAAACTTTCGGCAGGCAGCGATATGGTTTTGCTTGGGAGCCGGAATGGGTTTGGCAACGACTTGTTAACCAAACGGTATTTATAGTCCATAGGCGGGCTCGATCGGTGAAGCTTCGCCGTCTTGCCTGAGAAGAGGGTTCATGGCCGAGACAGACGATGATGAAGACAGTGGCGGAGGTGGCGAAGAAGCCGCAGCGCCGGCGTCAGGCGGCAAGAAGAAGCTGCTGATCATTATCGCCATTGTTCTGTTGCTGGTGCTGGGCGGTTTGGCAGGGGCTTATTTCACGGGGTTGCTGGATCCTGTCATCAAGATGATCGTTGGTGATCATTCGGAATCAGCGGAACCGGTCGAAGGTGAACACGGGGTATCTGTATTTTACGAGTTGCCCGCACTAACGGTGAATTTGAATACAGCCGGCAGGAAGGCGAGATTTATTAAGATCCAGGTGAGCCTGGAATTGACGAATGAATTGGATAAACCGAAGGTTGAGGCGGTTATCACCCGCGTGATGGATAATTTTAACGTCTATCTTCGCGAATTGAGGGTCGAGGATCTGGATGGTTCTGCCGGTATGTACCGGCTCCGCGAAGAGCTTCTGACCCGCATCAGGGCGGCCGTCGCACCGGTAAAAGTTCGCGATATCCTGTTCAAGGAAATGTTGATTCAATGAGTCCGGAACTTTGCCGGACTCAAGTTAAGGAGCGGCATTGAATGGTGCCCGGTGATGACGACGAAGCACTAGCAGCCGAATGGGACTCCGCACTCGATGAGAGTGCAGATGGGGGTGCCGACGATCTTGCTGCCGAGTGGGAAGCGATGGTGACTACCGATGGCGAAGGCGAAGATGGTGTCGCCGGGGCCGGTCGGGAATCCACCCGGGTTCTGAACCAGGACGAAATCGACTCACTGCTGGGATTTGATGAAGACGGCGATGATGCCGGTGAGCGGGCCGGTATTCAGGCCATTCTGTCGTCGGCGCTGGTTTCCTATGAACGCTTGCCGATGCTGGAAGTCGTGTTCGACCGGCTGGTCAGGCTGATGTCGACATCGTTGCGTAACTTTACCTCCGATAACGTCGAAGTCTCCCTCGACAACATCGCCTCGATCCGCTTCGGCGATTACCTCAACTCGATCCCGTTGCCGGCGATGCTGAGCGTGTTCAAGGCCGAGGAGTGGGACAACTACGGTCTGATCACCGTCGACAGTTCGCTGATTTACTCGATCGTTGACGTGTTGCTGGGCGGTCGCCGCGGGACCGCTGCGATGCGTATTGAAGGTCGACCCTATACAACCATCGAACGCTCGCTGGTCGAGCGGATGGTGCATGTCATGCTTGGTGATTTGTCGGCAGCGTTCGAGCCGCTCAGCCCGGTGACGTTCCGTTTTGACCGGCTGGAAACCAATCCGCGCTTCGCGACCATTTCCCGGCCCACGAACGCGGCTATTGTCGCCCGTCTGCGGATCGACATGGAAGACCGTGGCGGCAGACTTGAACTTCTGTTACCCTATGCGACCCTTGAACCGGTTCGCGAATTGCTGCTGCAGATGTTCATGGGCGAGAAATTCGGCCGTGACACGATCTGGGAAACCCACCTTGCTGAAGAGCTGTGGGTGACGGATGTGGATCTTGAAGCGGTGATTGATACCCAGGTGATGAAATTGC
>JANRAT010000028.1:9901-10869 GCA_030727885.1 Rhodospirillales bacterium
GATCATGCTGAGCGCAACCCAGGATTCACCGGTCCAGCTGGTATGCGGCGATGTGCCGATGTACACCGGCCGGATGGGACGCAAGGGAAACAAGATTGCAGTACGTATCGGCGACCGGATTGAAAAGGCGCCACGCAATGGTTGATGCCGGGATGCATGCGGGGGGTAATGCGGGAACTTTGGACAGAGGAATCTGAGCTATGCCATTCAGTCTGATCCTTGATATCGCTGTGGCTGTTCTGCTGATCATCACCATCGCCTATGCGATCAAACTCAACAGACGCCTGACCCGGTTACGGGGTGACAAAAAGGACCTCGAAAATCTGGCCCGGACGTTTGGTGAATCGACGCAGCGTGCCGAAGACAATATCAATCATCTCAGGACAATCGCCCAGGCCCTCGATATCCAGATGCAGCGGGCACAGTCTTTGCGTGATGACCTGGCCTTTCTGGCGGACCGCGGCGGCTCGACCGCGGATCGGCTTGAGAACCTTGTGCGCGAAGCCCGCGATGGACTGGGTGTCGTGCCAAAGCCGGCCGGCTTGAACGCTGGCCAGTCGTCTGCAATGAACGCAGCCGAATACAAGAAATCGCCTGCCGTGGAGCCGCGTAACGAGCCTTCGCGCGACAAGCAAACGGGTAGCAGAGACGGGATCGAGCCCAGATCCGATGCCGAGCGTGAATTGTTGCGCGCATTGCGCGATGCCGGTTGAGAATAAGGTGCGATTGAAGCCATGAGAAAACTCATTTCCAGAATACGCTTCCTGCCGCTGACAATCTTTGCCGCGACGTTGATGCTGACGGTGCGGGTCGGTGATATTTGGGAGGGTGTCGACAGACTCCTCGATGGGACCATCAACGTTTCGCAGGCCCGCGCTCAAGCCAACCCGAATACCCCCCCGACCGATGCAGCAGCGAGCAAGGAAGCCGCTGCGCTTCCCGCGGTTGAGGCCCCCGCTGGTCAAAAG
>JANRAT010000029.1 GCA_030727885.1 Rhodospirillales bacterium
GATTATAGCTGCTTCCATATCGGTTAGCCGTTTGCCCTTCGGTGTTTCTGCGGCTGTTTCTGTGACTGGTTTTGAAGCGAAAAACGCTGATTGTTCATCACCTCTAACAAATTTAATATTAGGATATCTTTTTTGTAAATCAGGTATTAGTTCATAGGCGCTTTCATTTACTATGACAGTATCAACGTGCAATTCCCCGTCTTGTACTAATTGTTCTCCTTTTTTAGATAACAATACAAACTGACCAGTTTTATAGGCCCCGGCTGCCGCCCCGGTTATACCGCCTAAATTCTCTTTGGGAATATACTGATCTGTATAAAAATTTTTGCCTTTTTCTAATCCATTATCCAGCAAATTAATTAATGCTGCAAAGTCGTCTGTTTTTGCTATCCCATGTGCATCATATTGAGAACCGATCTCTTTTGATAAACTTGCTGCGCCCGCCTGGATATCATCATCATGTATAATCTGTTTGGTTACGTCCTTCCCTTCTGAAAGTTGTTGTTGGGCTTCCTCGTAAGTTATCGAGTTCCCATTAGCATCAAGAAATTTGCGTTTTTGAGCGCGATTTTTATTTCGTTCTATAAATTCATCAGCCGGTTCAGGGGGTTCAGCTTCTTTAAGTGCGTCCGCTATAACCTTGCTCATTTCGTCATACAGCGGCGAATCTGGCTTGATCTTGTCGCGCATAGCGCGCACGTCATCGACGGTCCAGGTGCCGTCATCGATGCCCTTTTGCAGCGATGCGGCCGCCTCTGATACTTTTACCGTATCGGCTTTGCCCGCTTTGCCTTGCCCGGCTACACGTTGATAGGCGGCGCCGGTGCCGGCGGTTAAAATTGTCATAAAGATGGTCGGCCCGACGACTTCAAGGGCCTCTGCCAGTGGTTCGGCCTCGGGCCGAATCCCGGAATATTTTTCAACTGCCGCTTCTCCGGCCTGCTGCCCCATTTCGGTGCCGACTTCGACGCCAAGCGTTTTAAGAAAATCTTTTATTAAATTAGCGGCCCCGCGTTTTATGACCTCCGCCTCATCTAACCTGAATAGTTTGCCTAAATACTTCGTGCCAAAATATTCACCGGCCGCCTCAATCCCACCTGAAAGAATCGGGGCAAGCCCATTTGCGATTTCTCGCATCCTGGCGGCTTCTTCGGGCTTTCCCTGCTTTTCAAACAAGTCCGCTTTTTGGTTTGCAGCGTCCATTGTCTGCTGTGCCTGGGACGCGCCAAAAAGGCCGGCCGTGCCAAGGCTTGCTGCTTTCATGGCCGTCTTGGTGGCTGCTTGCGCTTCTGCCATCAGTTCTGCGCTTTTAATGAGGTTGCCCGTTTCGGTGGCATATTTAGCGGCCTTCACCGTATTGCCCACACCCAACAATATCTTCGCTCCTTTAAAAAGCACCCCTCCCGGAATGAGCGAAGGGCCAAGCATTTTGGTGCCCTCATAAACCGCGTTTTCAACCCAATTTAAATCCTGCGGTTTCTCGCCGTACCATTGCTTTGCCTTTTCATCAGCCCAGTCGGATACATCCTTGCCGAAAGTGCCGATGCCGGCAACATCGCCGGACTCGGCCGGAAACGCTTTTTGTCCGGCGCCTTGCGGCATCATTGGCATACCCAGGCCCCTTGCCGTCTCTCTGATCCTTTGACCAGATTTTTCAACGATAGAAGAATCGTAAGTTCCGGCGAATCGCGCGGCGTCACCAATCATCCTGGGGATTTCAGTTGTTACGCTCTGCGCCAGTCCCTTGCCCCCGAGCTTTGCCGTTTCGCCGATTGAAAATGGCCTCTTTTCCTTGGGCTTTTTGCCGGTGAATGAAGGATCATCCCATATCGATTCTGCTTCTTGCGGTTCGTTTTCAAGCAACGACATAGGCTCTGCTGCAGGCATAGGCGTAGCGGCGGGCATGGCGTCTTCGCCGCCCAGGGGCGCTGCGGCGGCCGGTTGCTGCCATTCGATCTGATCATCGGATAGATCATCAGCAGAAAGAACGTTGGGGG
>JANRAT010000030.1 GCA_030727885.1 Rhodospirillales bacterium
GTCTAGATGCGAGAGCCCCTCTCCCCTACAACGTGGGGGAGAGGACAGGTGAGGGGGCTGATTTAAAGGCATGCTCAAGTGATCAACATGCGCCGCAATGTTCTGATCCTGGCGACCTGTCAGGCGCTGGCGATGACCGGCACGTCGATGCTGATAACGGCCAGCGCGCTGGTCGGCATCATGCTGGCGCCAAGCAAGACGCTGGCGACGCTGCCGCTGGCAGTCCAGTTCGTCGCGACCACCTGCTCGACCATTCCGGCGTCGCTGTTCATGGCCAAGGTCGGCCGTAAAATGGGCTTCACCTTCGGTCAGTGCATCGGCATGAGCGGCGGTGCGATTGCCGCCTATGCGATCTATATCGGCTCATTCTCGCTGTTTATCGGCGGCTGCGCGCTGCTCGGCATCCACAATGCGTTCTGGCAGTATTACCGCTTTGCCGCCGCCGACGTGGCGACCGACGAGTTTCGCGCCAGGGCAATCTCGTACGTGCTGGCCGGCGGCCTGGTGGCGGCGTTTTTCGGGCCGCAGATGGCCAAATGGACGGCCTATCTTTCGGCGGCCACCTTTGCCGTCAGTTTTGCCTCGATCATCGGGCTCAGTTTCGTTGCCGTCATCCTGTTGCAGTTCACCCGGATACCGACCCCGGCTTACAAGGGGATCGGCGGCGGCGGCCGCCCGGTCTGGGAAATCATGCGCACCCCGACCTTCATGGTGGCGGCGATGTCGTCGACCATCGGCTACGGGGTGATGAACATGCTGATGACCTCGACACCGCTGGCGATGACCTTCTGCGGCTTTCAGTTCAATGATACGGCAACGGTCATTCAGTGGCATATCGTCGGCATGTTCCTGCCGAGCTTCTTTACCGGCCACGTCATCAAGCGTTTCGGCGTCGTCAACGTGATCGCTGCCGGGGCACTGTTGCAGGCAGCAGCGATTTCCGTGTCGCTGTCAGGCGTTGAATTCACGAACTTCTGGGGCGGACTGATCGCGCTCGGGGTCGGCTGGAACTTCATGTTCATCGGCGGCACGACGCTGCTGACAGAAGCCTACATGCCGGAAGAGCGCGCCAAGACCCAGGCGGCACACGATTTCATGGTCTTCGGACTGGTTGCCATCACCGCTTTTGCGTCGGGTGTACTGCATGAAAAGCTGGGCTGGGCGGCGGTCAATCTGATCGCTGCAGTGCCGGTCTCGGCGGCATTTATCACGGCAATCTGGTACAGCACCCGCAGGGCTTCCAGGACGCTTTCCTGAGGCCCATAAAAAAGCCCGGAAACTGGCCCAATGCGGTTGTTCGAAGGGGCCTGAAATGCTACAAATAGGGGTCATTAGAGCGGGTTTTCTTCGCGCTTGAATTATGGCTTTTAAGTAACTGATAATAAAGCGAAAATAATATATTGACCCAGCCTCCTGAAGCGCCGCCACCGGCGACTCCGCACGATCATATAGAGCCGGTATCGATTATCGACGAAATGCGTAACTCGTATCTCGATTACGCGATGAGCGTTATCGTCAGCCGGGCGCTGCCGGATGTCCGTGACGGCCTCAAGCCGGTGCATCGGCGTATTCTCTTCTCGATGAAGGAAAGTGGCTTCGAAGCCGGCAAACCGTACCGTAAATCGGCCCGTATCGTCGGTGAAGTGATGGGTAAATATCACCCGCATGGCGATCAGGCGATCTATGACGCCATGGTCCGTATGGCGCAGAATTTCTCGATGCGGCTGCCGCTGATCGACGGTCAGGGCAACTTCGGCTCGATGGACGGTGATCGCGCCGCTGCCATGCGTTATACCGAAGCGCGCCTGCACCGCACCGCACATGAGCTGATCGAGGATATCGACAAGGATACCGTCGATTTCCAGCCGAACTATGACGAAACCGTGCTCGAGCCGAAAGTGCTGCCGGCCGGCTTCCCGAACCTGCTGGTCAACGGCGCCGGCGGTATCGCCGTCGGCATGGCGACGAATATTCCGCCGCACAATCTGGGTG
>JANRAT010000031.1 GCA_030727885.1 Rhodospirillales bacterium
ATTGCGGACAGGACAACAAGCATGCCGTAACCGGCACCCGAAGCCGTGGTAAAGAAAATAACTGAAAAGGCTGGATGCATGACTTACCTCGACAACGCGCGATCGATCCAGCGCAGGATCGGATTTTCAATCGCTGCCGTGCTCGGCAATTCACTCGGCATTCCGTTCTGGTCGGCCTTGTTGCGGCGAGAACGGGGCGGCAGATATTTGTTGGTCGGCTTGTAGCCCATTTCAGGCATCAGGTCGTAGCCAAGCCGTTCGACAACCAGCTTCGAAACATTCGAATTGGCGTCAGCAAAATCGCCGAAATGTCTGGCACTGGCCGGGCATGTCGAGACACAGGCCGGAACCCGATCCACTTCATCCATGTTTTCGTTATAGATCCGGTCGATGCAGAGCGTGCATTTCTTCATGACGCCTTCTTCGGCATCATATTCGCGGGCACCGTAAGGGCAGGCCCAGCTGCAAAGCTTGCAGCCGATGCACTTGCTTTCATTGACCAGCACAATGCCGTCCTCTTCCCGCTTGAAGCTGGCCCCTGTCGGACAAACCGTCACGCAGGCCGCATCTTCGCAATGCAGGCAGGATTTCGGGAAATGCACGGTCCGCGAAGGCTCGCCGTCACCGGCAGAGGCTTCAAACGTATGAATACGGTTGAACCAGACACCGATGGGTTTGGCCCCGTACGGATCCAGGTCGGTCAACGGTGCCGCATGGCCGCCGGAATTCCATTCCTTGCAGTTGACCGCGCAGGCATGACAACCGACGCAGATATCCAGATCGATGACGAGACCAAGCTTCTTTTGCGTGGTGGAAGGCAGCATTGTCATTGTTCGCGCTCCTTCCGGAAATCGGCACCATACGACAGCTTATCCGGCGCCGGTTTGAGGCCTGCCGGTTTTGCGGTCGGATCAAATTGCGGGAAGCTCTCGGCCTCCTCAGCCGGATCGGCTTTGCGAACTCGAACCCTGAGATCATACCAGGCTGCCTGCCCGGTGACCGGATCGGCATTGGCATAGCGGTAGCCGTCATCGCGGGGCGGCAGCAGTTCGGAGATCACATGGTTGAGCAAAAAGCCCTTCTTAGCTTCAGCAGCATCAGCATCCAGGTTCCATGCACCCGAACGTTTGCCGATGGCATTCCATGTCCAGACGGTCGAAGGCTCGACCCCGTCCATCAATGACACCTGCACGCGGATGCGGCCATGGTGGCTTTCGACCCACACCCAGTCATCGTCAGCGATGTCCTGTTTCCGGGCCGTTTCGCCGTTCATGTAAAGTTTGTTGGACCCGGTGATCTGCCGCAGCCAGGCGTTCTGTGATCCCCAAGAATGGTACATGTGCATCGGCCGTTGCGTCAGCGCATGCATCGGGAAATCCTCTAGATCAATCATCGAATGTTCGAACGGTGGATACCAGATCGGCATCGGATCAAAATAGGCATCGATCCGCGCACGTTCCCGATCCGGCGGCTGTATCGCGCCGTGGCCGCGGGCCGCATTGCGGAACTTCTGCATGATTTCCGAATAGATCTGCAAAACGATCGGCTCGGCACTGCCGACAAAGCCGACGCTTTTGGCCCATTCCAGATAGGATTTATTGGCGAATTTGAAGAACTTCTGGTCATCCGAAAAATGATGCGACCAGAAACAGCCGTTTTCGATATAGCGGTCCAGCTGCTTCGGATTGACCGCGCCCTTGCCGTGCTTGTCGCCATTTTCGCCCCGCCATCCGGCCAATGGCCCGATGCCCGGTGCGCGTTCGTGATTGACGATATAATCCGAATAGCCGCCCGGATATTTCGCCGCCCCTTCGTCATTGACCATGCCCGGCAACTTGAGCCGCGCGCCGAGATCCAGCAGGACCGTCTGGAATGGGCGGACGTCGCGGTCGGGCTCGATGATCGGCTGGCGGATGGCGTCCTGCGCGGCATCGGCCTCGCAGATCGGCCGGTCCAGCAGCGAGATGCAGTCCCAGCGCTCAAGATACGTG
>JANRAT010000032.1:0-7529 GCA_030727885.1 Rhodospirillales bacterium
CCAGATCGGTGGCCGTCATGCCTTCGGCGAGCTTGCCGGTCATCTTGAAGCCGACCACTTCAGGGATCAGCATGGAGACCGGCTGGCCGAGCATCACGGCTTCGGCTTCGATGCCGCCGACGCCCCAGCCGAGAACGGCGAGGCCGTTGACCATCGTCGTGTGGCTGTCGGTGCCGACAAGCGTGTCGGGATAGGCGATCATCTTGCCGTCGTCGTCTTCACGGGTCCACACGACCTTTGAGAGGTATTCCAGATTGACCTGATGGCAGATGCCGGTGCCGGGCGGCACGACGCGGAAGTTGGTGAACGCCTGCTGGCCCCATTTGAGGAACTCGTACCGTTCCATATTGCGTTCGAATTCAAGATCGACGTTGTGCTTGAACGCCATCGCATTGCCGGCTTCGTCAACCATCACCGAGTGATCGATGACCAGATCGACCGGTGCCAGCGGATTGATCTTGTCCGGGTCACCGCCCATCGAGACCATCGCGTCGCGCATCGAGGCCAGATCGACGACTGCCGGAACGCCGGTGAAATCCTGCATCAGCACGCGGGCCGGCAGATAGGCAATTTCATGATCCGACTTGCGGGTATCGAGCCAGGTGCCGATGGCCTTGATGTCGGCGACGGTCACCGTGCGACCGTTTTCACGGCGGATCAGGTTTTCCAGCACAACCTTGAGTGAATACGGCAGTTTCGAGATTTCGCCGATGCCGGCTGCCTGCGCGGCTTCAAGGCTGAAATAATCAAAGCTCTTGCCTGCGACTTCGAGGCTTCGGCGGGTTCCAAGAGTGTCTTTTCCGGTGATTGACATAGTGAGGACCTCCATGGTCGTGAGATCAATGAATGTTGATGTGGAATCTCCACATTTTCAGCGATTTGTCCATGTCCCCTATGTTTTCCGGGGCATGCACAAATGCAGCAAAGGGCTGTAATAATGCTGCGTGAATGCCGGGATCGGCATGATATAGGAATAATCAACGATATTTATGACAACATTGGGGCGCTCGAACAAAATGGCGAAAACATTATTGCAAATGGCCGGTGCAAACCTGGTGCCGGCGAAACTCAGTGACAGCTGTGTCGTCTTTATCGACTTCCAGAATGAATATCTTGAAGGCCCCGTGAGCGTGCCGAATGCGACCCGTGCCATCGAAAATGCAGCAATCCTGTTGCAGCAAGCGCGTAAATTTGGCACAACCATCATTCATGTTGCCCATAAAGGGCGTTCCGGGAGTCTTTTTGACCGCGATGCCGCGCGTGGACAGATAGTCGACGCCTTGCGTCCCGTCGGCAACGAAGTCACCGTTGAAAAGCCGCTGCCCAATGCCTTCGCACACACTGACCTCCATGCATTGATCACGACATCGGCAAGGCAGGAACTGATCCTGGCGGGTTTCATGACGCACATGTGTGTCAGCTCGACGGCACGCGCAGCACTGGATCTGGGATTGCGCGTGACGATTGATGCAGATAGCTGTGGCACCCGTGATTTGCCGGGCATTGATGGCGGCATTGTTGATGCCGAAACTGTTCATGCGGTATCTCTGGCGGCGTTGGCGGACAGATTTGCAGTTATCGCAAAAAATCACGATTGGACGGCTTAGAAAAATAGCGCGCGGTACTATGTGCCGACAATATGGGAGGCTTTGATTTGCACGCGTAAAGCGAATGCACCATTAGATTCTCCTTGATATTACGTTTACGTAAACGTTATTACATTGACGGGTGATTAAAGCTGACCGGTTTCGGTCAGGTTTGCGGTCTCACTATCTTTTGACTTGTGGTCAGGTAGTGGTTTTGCAAACCTCTGTCACGCAATCTGCAGAACTACGGCAAAAGATCGTGGGATGCGATGGGAGGTTACATTATGGATGCCGCCAAATCCGCTGTTGTTGACGCTAATACGTTTCCGAAATTGCTGATTGAAAATGCACGCCGTATTGGTGCGCGTCCCTCCATTCGTGAAAAAGATCTCGGTATCTGGCAGGCCTGGACCTGGTCAGAGGTCAAGGACGAGGTTGCCGCCATGGCTGCCGGCCTCAAACTGTTCGGGTTTGAGCGCGGCGACAGTCTGGCCATCGTCGGCGACAACCGGCCCGAACTTTACTGGGCGATGACGGCGGCGCAGGCGTTGGGCGGCAAACCGGTGCCGATGTATCAGGACGCCGTCGCCGAAGAAATGCAGTACGTGCTTGAGCACGCCGAAGTCAAATATGCGGTGGTCGAGGATCAGGAACAGACCGACAAGCTGCTTGAGGTCATGGACCGCTGCCCGCTCCTGAAAGAAATCATCTATAAAGCCACGCGCGGCATGCGCCATTACGATCAGGCCAATGTCCGCTCGCTCGACAGCCTGATGGATGCCGGTCGTCAGTTCCTGGCTAAAAATCCCGGATGGTTCGAAGCCGAAGCCGCCAAGGGTACGGGCAGCGATATCGCGATCATGCTGTATACGTCCGGCACCACTGGGCGCGCCAAGGGCGTCATGCTGAGCTTTGACAATCTGATCACCACAGCCCGCAATGCCGTCGCTTGGGATGATCTGAACGAAAACGACGAAGGCCTCGCCTATCTGCCGATGGCCTGGGTCGGCGACAATATTTTCTCGTATGCGCAGGGTTATGTGGCCGGTTTCTGCGTCAGCTGCCCGGAAAGCTCCGATACGGTGATGGCCGATCTCAAGGAGATCGGGCCGACCTATTTCTTCGCACCGCCGCGCATTTTCGAAACCATCCTGACGCAGGTGTCGATCCGTATGGAAGATGCCTCGAAACTCAATCAGGCTTTGTACAAGTTTTTCATGGATGTCGCGCTGAAGGTCGGGCCGGCCATTCTTGACGGCAGGCCGGTGTCGTTTTTCGACCGCCTGCTGTACGGCATCGGCAACGTGCTCGTCTATGGGCCGCTCAAGAACGAGCTCGGATTCTCCAGATTCCGTCTCGCCTATACGGCGGGTGAAGCGATCGGTCCGGATATTTTCGACTTCTTCCGCTCGCTCGGCGTCAACATCAAGCAGCTTTACGGCTCGACCGAAGCATCGGTGTTCATCTGCATGCAGAAAAACGGCGGCGTCAAACCCGACACGGTCGGCGTGCCGGCAACCGGCGTCGAATTGCGTATTTCCGATCAGGGCGAAGTGCAGTTCAGGGGCCCCGGCACTTTTGTCGCTTACTTCAAAAACGACGAAGCGACGAAAAGTACCAAGAATGACGAAGGCTGGGTGATGACCGGTGATGCCGGCTTCTTCGATGCAGACGGGCATCTGAAAATCATCGACCGGGCGAAGGACGTGGGCAAGCTCAACTCGGGCACCCTGTTTGCGCCGAAGTACATTGAAAACAAGCTCAAGTTCTTTCCGTTCATCACCGAAGCGGTGGCGTTCGGTCACGGCAAGGATTATGCCGCCGCTTTCATCAATATTGATCTGGAAGCGGTCGGCAACTGGGCCGAGCGGCGTGGCCTTGCCTATTCCGGCTATACTGATCTGGCGATGCGCGATGAAGTGTATGACCTGATCCTTGATTGCGTGAACAAGGTCAACAAGGACCTCGCGGATGATGCTGCCCTTTCCGGCTCGCAGATCAAACGTTTCCTGATCCTGCACAAACTTCTCGATGCCGATGACGGTGAACTGACGCGCACCCGCAAAGTGCGCCGCAATACGATTGCTGAACGTTATGGCGAATTGATCGATGCGCTGTATTCGGGTGTCGACATGTGTCCGGTCGAAGCGGTTGTAACATTTGAAGATGGTCGCACCGGTACGATCAAGGCCGACGTCAAGATCCGCGAAGCCATGACCTTCAATCCATCTCAATCGCAGGCAGCGGAGTAGGCGACGCCCATGTCTTTGAAAAGAAACATTGGTGATACAATCCTTGCCGTCGACCAGATTTCTTTGTCGTTCGGTGGCGTCAAGGCGCTGTCGAACATCAGCTTTTCGGTCAACGAACACGAAGTCTTTGCCATCATCGGCCCCAATGGTGCCGGCAAAAGCTCAATGCTGAACTGCATCAACGGCTTTTATCACCCGCAGGAAGGCACCATTACCTTCAAGGGCAACACCCGCCGGCATGTCAGCCCAAGCGAAGCCGCCCGCGAAGGCATCGCCCGGACCTTCCAGAACATCGCCCTGTTCAAGGGCATGACCACGCTGGACAACATCATGACCGGCCGCAACACCAAGATGAACAAGGGCATTTTCTGGCAGGCGCTGCGCTTTGGTCCGGCCGAAAAGGAAGAAATCGAACATCGCGCCGTGGTCGAGAAGGTCATTGATTTTCTGGAAATCGAGGCGATCCGCAAAACCGCTGTCGGGACCCTGCCGTATGGCCTGCAAAAACGCGTCGAGCTGGGCCGGGCATTGGCTGCCGAGCCGGACCTGCTGCTGCTCGACGAGCCGATGGCCGGCATGAACATCGAAGAGAAGCAGGACATGTGCCGCTTCATTCTCGATGTTAACGATGAGTTCGGCACAACCATCGTGCTGATCGAACATGACATGGGCGTTGTCATGGATATATCCGATCGGGTGGTGGTGCTGGATTACGGCAAGAAGCTCGCCGACGGCACGCCCGACGAAGTCAGAAACAATCAGGCGGTGATCGACGCCTATCTCGGCGTTGCCCATGATGACGAAGAATAAGGCGCACAGATAATGCTTTTCCTTCTCGAAACAGTGATCAGCGGATTGATGGCAGGGGTCATGTATTCCCTTGTCGCCCTCGGCTTCGTGCTGATTTTTAAAGCCTCCGGGATCTTCAATTTTGCACAGGGCGTGTTTGCGCTGTTTGCCGGTCTGGCGCTGTATGATTTCATTGCCCAGGATGGCTGGTTCTATGGCCTGTTCGGTTTTGTGCTGCCGGTCTGGCTCGGCATCATCGCAACCATGGGGGTGATGGTTATCGTCGCCTGGCTGGTCGAGCTGCTGGTGCTGCGTCATCTTGTTAATCAGGAACCGATCATCCTGTTCATGTCGACGATTGGTCTGGCCTACTTCCTGGAAGGGTTGGGCGATATGCTGTTCGGCTCCGACGTCAAGCCGCTGAATATCGGATTGCCGTCAGGGGCCTGGGATTACCTGCTCGACAATTACAATCTGTATGTCGAGAAACTCGAAATCGTGGCGGCTGTTGTGGCGGCGGTACTGGTCATCGTGCTGGCCATCTTCTTTCAGAAAACCCGTATCGGCCGCGCGCTGCGTGCGGTTGCCGACGATCATCAGGCAGCGCTCAGCGTCGGTATTTCGCTGCGTATGATCTGGGTCATCGTCTGGTCGGTGTCCGGTTTCGTGGCCCTGGTCGCCGGTGTCATGTGGGGCTCCAAATCGGGGATTCAGTTCTCGCTGTCGCTGATCGCGCTGAAGGCATTGCCGGTGCTGATTCTGGGCGGGTTCACATCGGTGCCGGGGGCGATCATCGGCGGTCTGATCATCGGTGTCGGCGAAAAGGTTGCCGAGGTGTTTGGTGGACCATACGTCGGCGGTGCCATCGAGAACTGGTTTGCATATGTGCTGGCGCTCGCCTTCCTGCTGTTCCGCCCGCAAGGACTGTTCGGCGAAAAAATCATCGAAAGGGTGTAGCCAGAAATGTTTTACCGCGAGGCAGGTCAGTTCAAGACGAGCTACAAAGCCGATCAGGCGATTTTTTCAATCACCCAGGACCGATTCATCGTTGGTCTGTTTCTGGTCGTGGCTTTTGGCGTGGTGCCGTTTCTCATCAATGATTACTGGGCCAACGCGATCCTGATCCAGTTCCTTGTTTATGCGATGGCGGCGCTGGGTCTGAATATTCTGACCGGGTATTGCGGCCAGGTGTCACTCGGCACCGGCGGGTTCATGGCGGTCGGCGCCTATGCGTCCTACAAGCTGGTGACGTCGTTCCCGGAATTGAATTTCATATTGATCATTCTGCTGTCGGGCGGAATCACGGCGGCTGTTGGTATGGTGTTCGGCCTGCCGTCGTTGCGCATCAAGGGCTTCTATCTGGCGGTTGCGACGCTGGCGGCACAGTTCTTTCTGGTCTGGCTGTTCAACAAGGTCGGCTGGTTCTTCAACTATAGCCCGACCGGCATGATCGTCTCCCCGCCCCGTGAAATGTTCGGCTATCTGATTACCGGTGCCGAAGCACAGCCGGGGGCGCGCTATCTGTTCTGCCTGTCGTTTGTGACGATTTTTGCGCTGGCCGCGAAAAATATCACACGCGGGCGGATCGGGCGGAGCTGGATGGCGATCCGCGATATGGACATCGCTGCCGAGCTGATCGGCATTCGGCCGCTGGAAGCCAAGCTGTCGGCCTTTGCGGTCAGCTCATTCTATATCGGCATTGCCGGGGCCCTTTATTTCAATGTCTGGCTGGGTACCGCCGAGCCTACCGAAGCCTTCGATATCAACCAGTCGTTCTTCGTTTTGTTCATCGTCATCATCGGTGGGCTCGGCAGTATCCTGGGCTCGTTCCTGGGGGCAGCCTTCATGGTGCTGGCACCCATCGGTATCAAAAATCTGATGGTTGGCGTTTTGGGGTTCGATGTGAGCGTGGCCAAACACGTCGAGCTTATGATGATCGGCACGCTGATCATTCTGTTCTTGATCGTCGAGCCACACGGCATGGCCAGACTGTGGCAGATTCTGAAAGAGAAACTGCGGCGCTGGCCGTTCCCCTATTAAAATTCGGAAACTCAGGTTAGCATAAACGACATCCAGGATTTAACCGGCGGCGAAGCTGCCAAAAACAAAACCAAAGGGAGGCAAAGATGAGACTCAGACTTTTGACAAAAGCACTAGCAGTTGCCGCGGTCGTCATGCCGCTGACGACTGCCGTCACGCATGCCTATGAGATCACGATTCCGGGCACCGTTTACCGGACCGGTCCATATGCGCCGAACGGTATTCCATGGGCCAACGGGATCGCTGATTATTTCACGATGCTGAATGAGCGTGACGGCGGCATCGAAGGCGTGAAGATCAACTACATCGAGTGCGAAACCGCCTACAACACCAAGCAGGGCGTCGAGTGCTACGAAAAAACCAAGGGTGCCGGTTCAGGCGCGCTGGTTTATCAGCCGATGTCGACGGGTATCACCTATCAGCTGATCCCGAAAGCGACCGAAGACAAGATCCCGGTGTTCTCGATGGGTTATGGCCGGACCTCGGCCGCCAACGGTAAAGTGTTCCCGTATGTCTTCAACATGCCGGCAACCTATTGGGATCAGGCATCGGTTTTCATCAAATACATCGGTGAAAAAGAAGGCGGGATGGACAAGCTGAAGGGCAAGAAGATTGCGCTCGTCTATCACAACTCGGCATACGGCAAAGAGCCGATCCGTACCCTTGAAGAACTGGCCAAGAAGCATGGTTTTGAACTGCAGCTTCTTGCCGTTGACCATCCGGGTCAGGAACAAAAGGCAACGTGGCTGCAGATCCGCCGCGAAAAGCCGAACTGGATCCTGATGTGGGGCTGGGGTGTCATGAACTCCGTCGCCATCAAGGAAGCCGCATCCATTCGCTTCCCGATGGATCACTTCATCGG
>JANRAT010000032.1:7539-10752 GCA_030727885.1 Rhodospirillales bacterium
CATCGGTGTCTGGTGGTCGGGTTCCGAGAACGACGTTCTGCCTGCCGGTGCCGGTGCGAACAAGTATCTGTCAGGTACTTTCCATGCATCGGGTGACAGCTTCCGTGCACACGACGACATCAAGAAGTTTGTCTACGACAAGGGCAAAGGCCATGGCGACAAGGACCGTATTGGTGAAGTCCTCTACAACCGTGGTATTGCTGCCGCGGTCTGGACTTCGGAAGCGATCCGTAATGCGATGCGCATTCACAACACCAAAACACCGACCAGTGAGCAGGTTCGTGACGGTTTCGAAAGCCTGAACGTCGATGCCAAGCGGCTTGCCGTCCTTGGTCTCGAAGGCTTTACCTACCCGATCAAAGTGACCTGTGAAAACCACACGGGTCCGGGCAAGGTCGCACTGCAGCAGTGGGATGCAAAAGAAAAGAAATGGAGCCTGGTCACCGGCTTCTATGAGTCAGACCACGACGTCATCGACAAGCTGATCGCTGAAGACTCGGCGAACTATGCCAAGGAAAACAACATCACCCCCAGGACCTGCAAGTAACATGAGCAGTTCCGCCAAGGTGGTGGAGGATACAGCCGGCGTCCCAGTAGGCGCCGGCAATCTCCTGTCCGTTAATAATATCGAGGTCATCTACGATCACGTGATCCTGGTCCTCAAAGGGGTGTCTCTGGCCGTGCAGACTGGGCAGATCGTCGCCATTCTGGGTGCCAACGGAGCTGGGAAAACAACGACGCTGAAAGCGATTTCCAATCTGCTTCATGCCGAACGCGGCGAAGTGACCAAGGGCTCAATCATCTATGACAACGAGAAGGTCGAGGCCTCGTCGCCGAGCGATCTTGTCAAACGCGGTGTCATCCAGGTGATGGAAGGCCGCCATTGTTTTGAACATCTGACGATTGAAGAAAACTTGCTGACAGGCGCTTTTACACGAACCGATGGTTCGTCAGCGATCAACCTGTCGCTGGAAAAGGTTTACAATTATTTTCCGCGTCTTCGCGAGCGCCGCACCTCGCAGGCGGGTTACACCTCGGGCGGTGAACAGCAGATGTGTGCGATCGGCCGGGCACTGATGTCGAATCCGAGAATGATCCTGCTGGACGAGCCTTCGATGGGGCTGGCACCGCAGCTGGTTGAAGAAATCTTCGAGATCGTCAACGCGCTGAACAAAAAAGAAGGCGTCAGCATTCTGCTCGCCGAACAGAACACCAATATTGCGCTCAAGTATGCCGATTACGGCTACATTCTTGAGAACGGTCGGGTCGTCATGGACGGCGAAGCCAAGTCTTTGCGTGAAAACGAAGACGTGAAGGAATTTTATCTCGGTCTGTCCAGTACCGGTCGCAAGAGCTTTCGCGATGTGAAACATTACCGTCGTCGCAAGCGCTGGTTGGGTTGACTATGAGCAACCGGGCATTTTTCGACGATCTCGAAACGCGCGATCCGGAACAGCGAGAGGCGGCGCAGTTTGCGGCGTTGCCTGCGCATCTTCGGCAGGCCCGTGAAAAGGCACCGTATTATACGAGGCTGCTGAGCAATGTTGATCCGGTCGAGGTTACGGATCGTGCAGCCCTTGCCAAACTGCCGGTGACCCGGAAATCGGAACTGGTCAACATTCAGTCGGCAGGTGATCCGATGGGCGGCATGACGACAATGCCGGCAGGACAACTGCTGAGGATTTTTCAATCACCCGGGCCGACCTATGACGCCGAAGGGTTCGGCAAGGATTGGTGGGGTACGGCAAGGGCGCTCCATGCCAGCGGTTTCCGTGCCGGCGAGGTCGTTCACAACACCTTCTCTTACCACTTCACTCCGGCTGGTGTGATGCTTGAAGCGGGCGCGCATGCGCTGGGTTGTGCGGTATTTCCGGCGGGCATCGGCAACACCGAGTTGCAGGTGCAGGCGATCCACGACATCAAGCCTGCCGGTTATGTCGGCACGCCGAGTTTTCTCAAGCTGATCCTCGAAAAAGCCGATGAACTGGGCAAGGACACATCCAGCCTCAAGAAAGCCTGTGTTGCCGGTGAAGGTCTGCCGCCTGATCTGCGCGGCGCGATCGAGCATCACGGCATTTACTGCGGCCAGGTTTATGCCTCGGCGGATCTTGGCAATATTGCTTATGAATCCGAAGCGAGAGAAGGTCTGATCGTTGATGAGCGGCTGATTGTTGAAGTGGTCCGGCCCGGCACCGGCGATCCCGTCGCCGACGGCGAAGTCGGCGAGGTCGTTGTTACGATCCTGCGCAGTGACTATCCGCTGATCCGTTTTGCCACCGGCGATCTGTCGATGGTTCTTGCCGGCATAAGCCCGTGCGGACGCACCAATATGCGGCTCAGGGGCTGGATGGGGCGCGCCGATCAGACAACCAAAGTCAAAGGCATGTTTGTGCACCCGGCCCAGGTTGCCGAAATCGTCCGCCGTCACCCACAAATCAGCCGTGCCCGCGTGGTCGTCACAAATGACGGCCACAGCGACGTGATGACCCTGAAATTTGAGAGTGCCGAGTGTGGCGAAGCCCTGCAAAGCACATTGCCCGCGACCATTCAGAACGTCTGCAAGCTCAAGGGGGGCGCCCTTTATGTGCCGAATGGCACGCTGCCCAATGATGGCAAGGTCATCGAGGATGCGCGAGCCGTCTGAAGCGGCCTCAACGGTCCGCCGGGGTATTTCCGTTGTCCCAAAAATCTAAATAATTTGTAATGTTTGATGCCATATTCGCGCCACAATCGACGGCTATTCTCTGAACCATAGACCTCCTCGTCTATACACCAGAGACCCCCCTCTCTGGTCCCCCTATCGGCGCCAAACGCCGAAGCACAATCGGTCGGGCCATCTTCCCCCAGGGAGCGGCCCGACCGTTTTGTTTGCGACCTGACCGGTAGGTTTGTGGATTTCTCTGTCAGCAACCGGGCGGCTTTCCTTAATCGGTTCCATCGGCTAGGTTTTCCAGGCATTTTGAGAGAGACGATGGCTGCATTTATTGGCGAAAACATCCGCTGTGTGCGTGGCGAACGACTGGTTCTGGACGGAGCCGGCTTTCGGCTCGCCGATGGCGGTGCACTGATCCTGAAAGGGGCCAACGGCGCCGGTAAATCGACCCTGCTGAGACTGATGGCCGGATTGATGCGGCCAGTCAGCGGCAGAATATTATGGGACGATGCCGAGATTGCCGATGATGCCGCCGGACACAATCAGCGCATGGTCTACAT
>JANRAT010000033.1 GCA_030727885.1 Rhodospirillales bacterium
CATGATCAGTCCCGGGAACACCATACCCATGAACAGATCGCCGACCGATACGTCAGCGACCGGACCGAGCACAACAACGACGACCGATGGCGGGATAATGGTGCCGAGCGATCCGCCTGCGCAGATGGTCCCGGAAATAAGGCCTTTGTCATAGGCATATTTCATCATCACAGGTATCGCCAGCAAACCGACAACGGTTTCCGTGGCACCAATGACGCCGGTCGACGCCGCGAAGATGACACACATGATGATGGTGCCGATCGCAAGGCCACCGGGGAGTTTTTTTGTCCATATATGAACCGCCTCGAATAAACGTTCGGCAATTCCGGACCGTTCCAGCATCGAGCCCATGAATACAAACAGCGGCACGGCGGCGAGGACAAAATTCGATGCGACATCATCAACTTTTTCGACGAACAAAAAGAGCGTCGAAGGGCCGAAAGCGAAGAGCCCGAAGATCAGCCCCACCCCCATCAGCGAGAGGGCAACCGGGAAGCCCATGAACAGAACGGTCAGGATCGCCGGAAACATTAATAGTGAAATATATTCACCCATGGTCTGCACTCTCCCTCTCGTCGTGGATGCCATAGAAGTACATCCTGAGCGCGCGGATCCATTCCGCCGTACATTGCAGCGTCAGCATTGCGATGCCCGCAAAAAAGACTGTCCGGTAGGGCCAGATGATAGGGTTCCAGGCAGATTCACCGGAACGGTCGCCAGACAGTAGTGCATCAAATGCGTAAATCCCCAGCCGATACGACAACCAATAGCCGAACGGCAGCATGAGAAATGTGTATCCCAGAATATCAACCAGCGCCTTGGTACGAGGCCGAAAGCGCATGTAGGCGACGTCGATACGGATGTGTGATTTTTCACGAAGAGCAAAGGCGGCACCGAGCAGAAAATTTGCTCCCGTCGCCATGTAGCCAACTTCATAGGCCCAAATCGTTGGTGCATTGAAAAGATATCGGGACAGAACTTCGTAGACGGTCGCGAAGATCAGCGGCAGGACAATCCACGCCGCCAAGATCCCCATACCGCCGGAGGTCCTGTCAATTATAGATAAAAAAGGTTTCATATCCTCAATATTCCCTGGAAGGAAATGCACCGGGAGGCAATATCCCCCCGGTGCATAATTGGGAGATTATAAAATTATTTTGACGGCGCGGACGCAACGTTCCGGTAGCGCGCGGCATCCTTCCAAAGTTCTTCGTAAGCCAACTGGCTGTCATAAGCCTTTTTGAACCAGGGATTGTCCTTCGACTGGACAGCGGCCCATTCCATCGCAGCTTTTTTGACTTTCTGCTGAACATCGACGCTAAGTTCGATGATCTCGTTGCCCTGTGAACGATAGAAGTTCAGCGCCTTGGCATCTTCATCACCAATCTTCGTCCAGCTTTCGAACGTCACCATTTTGGCGGCTTCATCGACCAGCTTTTTGTCACGATCAGAAAGCTTCGCCCATGCATCCTTGTTGATGATCAGTTCGAACGGGGCCACCGGCTGGTGGACGCCCGGGATGATCACGTACTTGGCAACTTTATGGAAACCCGATGAGATATTTTCATAAAGCGTACCCCATTCGGTCGCATCAATCGTACCACGCTCAAGTGCGGTATAAACTTCTGCACCCGGCGTCGTCACCGGTGCGGCACCCATGCTTTTGGATATTTCCAGCCAGGCACCTGCCGTCCGCAATTTCAGACCTTTGAGATCATCCATCGTTCTTACCGGCTTGCGTGAGTGGAGGAATGCCTCGGCGGTACGGATGAACAGTGGCATTGAGACGACGCCATCTTCTTCCATACGAAAATCTCGCCACATCTGCAGCCCGCCACCTTCATAAATCCAGTGCAGCATACGCTCGGAGTCCATGGACCCGGCGAATCCGCCAAATACAACCGCGGTCTTGTCCTTGCCCCAGTCGTATCCCATCCATGTATGGCCGGCCTGGGCGATACCGTTCTTTACGGTCTCAGATACATTGAGGGCCTTGCCGAGCGTGCCGCCGGTGAATACCTGAACCTCGATCCGACCATCGGTAAGAAATTTGATTTTCTCAGCGAATGCTTTGGCACCGATGTCCATAAGCGGACCACCGCCCCAGCTCGTCGCCATTTTCCATTCATGTTCCGCAGCCTGTACCGGCGACGTTGTCAGGGAGACAGCGGCAAGCACCGCAGCCGCACCTAATGCGGAAATTCGTTTTACATATGACATTGGATATTTACCCCTTTTGTGAAGTTTTCATCCCCGCCTCCCTGGGGCGGCAAGGCGCCCCTCATCTCGCTAAACCCGCGGGGTTTAGGTAATCGCGAGAAATCTTTTACGTGTTAGCTCCCCGCTTCTTTGGCGAGAACACTCTGGACCTCATCTGTACTCATGGTCCATTCATTGTCGAAAATGGATACGGCTTTTTTCATGAAATTTTCGGATGCCGACAGGGCTGCATCTGGGTTGCCGAGGTGGTCGCACAGGATCGCCAAAGCAAGCTGTTGCGGTGCAGCACCGACATAGCCCCATTCAAATCCAGCGTCTGAAAATTTACGGACATCCTGTCGGGTCGCCAAAGGCGCACCATCGACCGTGACCAGCAGGCCATCAATTGTTCGCGTTCCGGCGTATGTCTTCATCAGTCCCCCCACGTCCCGCAGCACGGCTTTTCGCCTGTCTTTTATTCTGCATATAACGGAACGATCATTAATATATCAGTAGTATTCTAAAGATATTGGGCTCGCAAGTAAATATCGCCTGCCCGGATCGTTTCGTCATTCAGGGGGTTGGAAGAATCAGGGCCGCAGCAATGCTGCGGCCCTGACCTCAACGTAACAGTGCTATTTTAAGAAAGCGTCTGAACAAACTCGTTTTGTCCGTTCTTGATAACCCGGTGCAGGAAATGCCGGTTTAACTGATCGCCCATTGTGTCGAAGTCACAATCCGCACCGGCGCCAACGTATGCGACGGCCTCACCTTTGCGAATCATCTTGAGGGCTTCCAGACCATCGCCGACGAGTGCGCCTGGAGGATTGGAAATCTCGATGACCTTTTTGGTCCATTCCGAACTGACATCGGTCCCGGCCTTTTCAATGGCCAGAGCAGCCGTCCACACTTGATCGTACGCATTACCGGCAAACAGGAATACCGTATCCTCGGGTTCACCCATGGCTTTGATGAACTTCTTGTAGTTCGGGCTGCTGAGGGGGGGTGCCGGCTGGTAATGATCAATGCCTTCAGCGACTTCGGCACCAACGTTTTTCAGGAAGCGGCCGTTTGCATCGGCGGCGATCGAAAGCGAGCAGACCTTGCTCATATAACCACCCCGGTAGACTTCTTTCATGATTGACGTGAAATCTGTCAAAAGACCCGGGATGAACACGGCGTCCGGCTTTGCACCGAATACTTTCTCGACTTCTGCCCGATAGGAAGGCTGTTCCGGCAAATACGAAACATTGTCGACGATGGTACCGCCGCCCTTTTTGACCTCGGCTATGAACGGATCGATCATACTGACGATGAACGGGTTTTGCTGAGCCAATACCGAAATCTTCTTATGACCCCGCTGCTTGAGGATCTTGGCACCAACCGGCCCCCACTGCGTCGATTTTGCCTGGAACCGCCAGATCAAACCGCCGTGCTCCTGCTCCGTCACCGCGTTGGCGGCACAGCTGACCATCATCACCTTCTTGGCATCAATCAGCAGTTGTTTGGACGCCATAGCGATCGGGCTGCCCCAGTATCCGATGATGCTGTTGACGTCGTTGACCTCAAGCAGCTTCTTGGTCGCCGCAGCACCTGCCGTCGGATTGGATTCGGAATCTTCAATGAACAGTTCAATCATCCGTCCGCCGAGCAGACCGCCGTTATCATTGATCATTTTGACCGCCAATTTTGCGGCTTTTTCCATCTCCGGGCCATAGGCACCGGTTGAGCCCGTGAACGGGATAACCATGCCAATCTTGATCGGTGCAGAAGCTGCCCAGGACGGGCGAATATATGGCGCGGCAACAACGGTCAGGGCCGCAGCTGCACCCGTCCGTAAAATTCGACGCCGGGTGATACCTGATGAAACATCCTTATTCTTCGTCATTCTAGCTCTCCTTGTTGAAACTTTAATCGTAGGGTGCATTGGGTTGGGATGTTCCTCATCGTTGGCGCGCAGTTCCCGATGTCGATTCTGGCTTTTGGCAGGCATCACCCACCGACAAGCTCTTCTTCAATCTCGATCATCAGGGCATCGTTGAATCTGTTGAAAAACCCGCACAGCGAAATACGCAGCGTCAGTTCGACGATTTGCGCTTCGCTGAACACGGCATGCAGTCTTTCAAACATCTTGTCGCGGGTTTTTCCGGCATTGTTGGTAACGGCTATCGCATACTCGACCACCAGTTTGTCGACATCATCCAGCTCAGGGTGATTTTCATATTCAAGCAGGGTTTCAAGTCCTGCTTCGGACAGGCCATCGACACGCAGATGCGGGCTATGGTGCGCGACACAATAATCACAGGCGTTCAGCTTTGAGACGACGACAACAGCAAGCTCAATATAGCGCCAGGTAATGCCCTGGCGGGCTTTCAATTCCATCAGCATTGCTGCGAGATGGTGCGCGGCCGGGGCGACGTGGGCCAGCACCTGAGCCTGATTGCCAAACGGTCCATAGGAGGTTCCATATTTTTCGACGACCCCGCGGATATCAGTCGGAAGGTCCGAATACGGAAGGGATTTTACACGAGCCATGATCTAATCCTAAGTTGCGGTTGAATCGGCAGATGACGGTGATGATTTCGGCGCTTTAAGGCGATATTCCCTGAGCAGTCCCTGCGGGCGGAAGATCAGCAGCAAGATCAATCCGGCGCCGATCAGGATCAGGCGGATTGCCGCGATCTGACTGTTATCCAGGACATCGACCACATCCTTGAGAAATCGGGTCGCCTCCAGCAGGAACATCACTGAACATGCACCGAGGATCAGGCCACGGTGCGACCCCTGACCACCGGCGATGACCGCCATGAATGCATAAGCCGTCATGATCGCGGTAAACTGGCTCGGATCGATGTAGCTGAACTGGAAAGCCTGCAATGACCCGGCGATACCGGTAATGCCGCCGCCGACGGCGAAGGCCTTTACCCGCAGCAGCAGGACATTCTTGCCCAGACTCGAGGCGACAAGATCATCGTCCCGGACGGCGCGCAGCGAGCGGCCGAATGGCCCCCGCGTCGCGATTTCCAGACCGGCAAAGACAATGCCGACGATGACCACACAGATACCCAGAAAGAAGACTTCATAATGGTCCGTCCCGATGACATCGATCATCGGTCGCGGAATCCCCGGCAAACCGAGGGCACCACCTGTCAGCCAGCCTTCGTTCAGGGTAACAAGGCGGATAATCTCGCCAAATCCAAGTGTGACAACAGCCAGATAGTCTTCGGACAGGCGCATTGAAATCAGCGAGACGATTGCGCCCATCACTGCACAAACGATGATCGCGGCAAATACCGAGACGAAAAAGCCCCCACCGTTGAGCGAAATCAGGGCCGTCGTGTAAGCCCCCAGGGCGACAAAACCGGCCAACCCGAAGTTGACCATGCCGCACATGCCCCATTGTACATTCAGGGCAAAGGCGATCAGCACCGCAATCGACACCAGCGTCATGATGGTCGTCAGATAGGCAATCATTTCACGATCTCCCGGGTGCCGAAGAGTCCGTTCGGGCGGGACAGCAAGACCAGGGCAATCACCAGAAATCCAACGCCGGATCGATAGTTGGTTGCCACCACCAGAGTGGCCAATTCACCGACAACGCCAAGCAACAGCGCACCGAAAACGGCACCGGCCGGATTGCCGAGACCGCCCAGGATCGCCGCAGCAAAACAGACAATGATATAATTCCAGCCCAGTTGCGGATCGATTGCCCGGTCCATGCCGATCAGCACACCGGATGCGGCGATCAGGACACCCGCTAAAATCCATGTCGCAGCAATCACGCGTTTAGCGTCGATACCACGCGCTGCGGCAAGGTTCGGGTTATCGGCGACGGCGCGCATGGCCCGGCCGATGGACGTATGCTTGAGAATAAGGAAGACCAGGATCATCGCGCCGATGCTGACGCCTGCAGAGACCAGCAACTCGTAATTTATTCTGAGCCCCCAGACCCGGTACGGGCGTGACAGCGCGATGTCAAAATTTCTCGCGTCATTGCCGAAAATCAGTCGGCACACGTTATCCAGAACGAAGGACAGACCCATGCTGGCAACCAGCAGCGTGACAGGCCCGCGCGAACGCAATGGCCGGAATACAGCCGCATCGCATAGCAGTGCAACCATGGGGAACAAGATGATGCAGAGGGCGCCGGCGGCAAGCAGCGGCAATCCGGCATGGATATTCAGTGACCAGGCGATATACGCAGCCGTCGTCAGCATGGCGCCAATCGCGAAGTTCGGAAATTTAAGGATCCCGAAGCTGAGCGATAACGCGATCGAGGGCAATGCGACGATCAACCCTGTCCCGAGACCATTTATCAATAATTGCCCCAAGCTCAGGCCTCCTTCAAAAACAATTCATGCAAGTCACCGCGCGCACTGAGCTCAGCAGCGGACGACTCGTGGCGTATGGCCCCATTGACCAGAACAATCGCGCGATCAGAAAACGGCAGAGACGCTGCAACATTCTGTTCAACCATGACTATTGTTGTTCCGAGTTCATTGACGGCTTTGACCTTTTCAAAAATTTCGATGACGAGTTTGGGCGACAAGCCGGCAGAGGGTTCGTCCAGAAGCAGAACCTCGGGCGACGAGATCAGGGCGCAGGCAAAGGCCAGCATCTGCCGCTGGCCACCACTGAGATTGCCGGCCAACAGGTCCTGACGGTCGGCAATATCGGGGAACATCTCAAGCACGCGCGTGCGCTCCTGGTTGCCGTCATGGCTGCGCAGGCCAAGAAACTCGGTCGAAAGCTTCAGATTCTCGGCGATGGTCATATTCCTGAAGACATTGAATTCCTGCGGCACATACGCCAGCCCTTTGGCGATCCGCTGCGGTGTCTTGAGCGCCGTCACGTTTTCGCCAAAAAGAGAAATCGTGCCCTGCCGGGCCGGCACGATCCCGGCCAGCGATTTTATCAATGTCGATTTGCCCGAACCGTTTGGCCCGACGATGGTAAGGATTTCGCCCGGGTGTACATCAAAGCTGACGCCATTGATGATATCATCGCCGCCATAGCCTGTGCGGAGATCGGATACTGTGACAACACCGGGCATCACAAAACGCCCCCAAGATAAGCTTCGACAACCCTGGCATCGGAGGCGACCTGCTCAAAGCTTCCGCTCATCAGGTCCTTCCCTTCGGCCATCACGCAGACCTGATCACTCAGCGCAGAAACCATGTCCATGTTGTGCTCGACAAGGACGAACGTGACACCTTCTTGGTGCAGCTCTTTTATGATGCCGATCAGAACCTGCACCATCGGTGGCGCAACGCCTGCTGCCGGCTCGTCCAGAAGAACCATCCGCGGCTCGAGCATCAGTGCACGCGCCAGTTCGAGAAGTTTTTTCTGCCCGCCGGAAAGGATGTTCGGTGTCGCATCTGCCAAGCCTTCCAGACCAACCCTGACCAGCAGTTTCATGGCCTTGTCGATGTCAGCATCCTGTTGACGCCGGACACGTGCGGGAAACAGTATCGGATCAAAGAAACTTTCATCCGAAGCGTTCTGCCGAGCCAGCAAGACGTTTTCAAGTAACGACAAACTCGATAGCTCGCGTGAAATCTGGAATGTCCGCACCAGACGATTGCGGGCCAGGATATACGGCTTGGCGCCGGTTACATCCGTGCCGAGATAGCGGACATGGCCACCATCAGGGGTCACGGCGCCGGCGATACAGTTCAACAGTGTCGACTTGCCGGCACCATTGGGGCCGATGATCGCAGTGATCTGTCCCTCGGGGATTTCCAGTGAACAACCGGCAAGAGCAGCTACGCCACCAAATTTTTTTGTCAAACTTTGAACTGATAGCAAAATACGCAGATCCTTTTGGGACGGATTTCGAGGGATACCGGCGGTTAAGCCGACACCTCTCCATGTTCCAATTCTTGTTTTCGTCCCAATAAGGCCTGAGCCCTGATTCTAACTCGCCGTTTATTTTTTATCGGCGTTGTTCGCTAAACATATTATCCCGGGTATGAACGATCACCCGCATCACGCAACCATAACCGCACCAGATGACGCCGATCTTCGAGGCTTTCAAAGTCTTCAAATTCGGTTCTGCTATGCCCGATCACTTTGTTATTCACATACTGGAATTGTCCAGACTCCATCGTAAAATTAAACTGCAACTCGGAATCCGAAAAAACAGCCTCTAACGCCGAAATTGCCCGCGACGTTTCATCGTCCATTTCGGTCCCGGTCATCTCATAACCATTTCGGACCTGATGGATGCCCAATCTGGCCGATAGGCCGCCATTGTTTTCGAAGATCGGCGCAGAAATGGTCGGTGGGTCATCCGGGAAAAATTCGCGCTGACGATCAAAGATAAACGGTGCGTAAAGCCTTTCAAGCACGTCCCGATAACGCGCCAACAGTGCGTTATGTGCCGTCTCAAAACTCATCACCCGGCTTACCCCACCCTTTTTTGCCGGTTTCAGGCACAGCAGCCCAACAAAATCCGGAAGCGGGTTGTTGTATGAATTGTCATTATGAAATGTCAGATCAATGTTGGTTTTATCGGGGCGGATACCAGACCCTGCAACCGCCTTGGCACCGGTATCGTGAACATCGTAAATCATGGTGCCGTCAAGTTTCTGGGCAACCGGCCTGCTCACCATCGACGACAGCAACCAATAGATGGCGGTGGCTTCCTGCTTGCTGATCGACTCCATAGGCAATCTGTCGACAAGCGCAAAACCGCACCCGTGATCCAGTCGCTGGCGCACAGCCTGCATCAAAGCGCGGCACTTCGGCATGTCGAAATCATCTGCATCTAACAGGACCGTCATAACCGGGTGGCGGCGGATATGTTCAATCACGGCAGCAATCTCACTCTGGCAATCGGCATCTAGGCTATGCAGCCATTCCTGTTCCCGCAACTCGGATGCCTGCCAAGCCAACGGCCCGCTCAGGTGTCGGGTAAGTGGTTGTGTTTCAACAGAATATCTTGGCACCATGAACTCCAGCTCTCCGAACAGGTATCAGCATAGAATGCGAATGAGAATCACCGTAATCTTGAATTTGGTTATTTAATAATTATTCCTAATTATATTATCTATAACGAACCGTTATGTTCGTATCAGCACGGTGCGGTTATATAACGTCTACGCTATTTCGCTTATGACGCTTCAATCATGGCCAAAAACCTTGCGGGTTAAATGACAGGACAAACCAGATATGGCGAATTGGGATAAACGCTACGCCGAAACAACGGATCGATTGTTCGGGGAAAAACCGAATGAATACGTCCGCCAGGTGCTGGCGCGATCCGACTTTTCTGCAAAAACCGCGCTCTGCATCGCTGACGGCGACGGGCGAAACGGGACCTGGCTTGCCAAACAGGGATTAAAAGTTACCGCGATTGATATCTCAGCTGTCGCCACTGAACAGGCACTGGCCCATGACAAAGCGCGGGGTGTCACGGTCGAGCGTATTGTTGCCGATATCGCCGAATGGGTACCGGAACCGGGGCGTACATGGGATTGTGCCTTTATGATCTATCTGCAGTGCGAGGCCGATGTCCGTAACCGCGCCGCAACTCTTGCCAGCGCCTTGCTCAACCCCGGCGGCTGGTTTATCGCCGAGGGATTTGCCCCAAACGACAGCGGCCGTGGATCGCTCGGGCCCGGCATGCCTGATTTGCTCTATGAACGCGACCAGCTTCTTGATGCGGTCGGTGATTTGCAGGTGATTGAAGCCCTCAATGGCTGGATCCAGCTGGACGAGGGCACCAAACATCAGGGCACAGGATGGATACTCCGGCTGCTGGCCCGGCGCAGCAAGGTTGCTGTTCGGGAAGCATCACAATTCGGATCGAAAGCGATCTAAGACAAGACGGGACCGGGTGCCCCTGCTTTCCGCACCGCCGTTGGCGGATAGCCAAACCGGCGGGCATGAGTTGTTGCGAAATGCGTGGCGCTCGCAAACCCGGTCGCGATGGCGATCTCGATGACCGGAAGGGTCGAGTATTTGAGCAGGTTTTGCGCTTTCTCAAGCCGCAGGTTGCGATAAAACGCCATCGTCGTCTGGTCCAGATTTTCCTGAAACAAGCGATTGAGCTGCCGGCTGCTCATATCGGCAAAACTGGCCAACTGATCGAGGGTAAGGGTATCAGCGATGTGACCTTCCATAGCCATGATGACTTCCAGCACCTTGCGGTTTGTGGTCCCCCACCGCTCAATGATACCGGCCCGTTGCGGTCCCTGCGACGGACGGACATCCGTATGAATGAACCAGTCGCTGACCCGTGTCGCCAGCGCAGGTCCGTGGTGCTCAGAGATCAGCGCGTGCATCAAATCCAGCGGCGCTGTCCCGCCGGCGCAGGTCACCCTGTCGCGGTCAATCACATAAAGGCCTCGTTCGATCAGCAGGTCGGGTGATTTTTCGCCAAGCATCGGGATGTGTTCCCAATGCGCCGTCATCCGCCGCCCCGTCATCAACCCGGCCTCCGCCAGGATAACCGGTCCGCCGGAGACACCGCCAATGGCAATGCCCATGCGCGCCGCGCGACGCAACCAGTTAAACAGCGGCTCATCATGAAACGTTATGCAG
>JANRAT010000034.1 GCA_030727885.1 Rhodospirillales bacterium
GCGTGGCCCTGCTTACCGCTCGAGCGGTTGGCGATGTAGCGGACCGGATCAATCGCTTCATGGGTCGGGCCACTGGTGACAATGGCGTGGCGGCCCTGCAGGGGTTTGGCACCGCCGACAAAGAAAGCTCTCAGCGCATCAACGATTTCAGCCGGCTCGGCCATCCGTCCCATGCCGAATTCACCGCAGGCCATATCACCTTCGGTCGGGCCGACCATGATGATGCCATGGCTTTTCAGGGTTTCGACATTGGCCTGCGTTGCTGCGTGCTCCCACATCCGCACGTTCATCGACGGCACGCAGATCACCGGCTTGTCGGTGGCCAGCAGCACCGTCGAGGCCAGATCGTCGGCGAGCCCTGCCGCCATCTTGGCCATCAGATCGGCGCTGGCCGGGGCGACCATCAGCACATCGGCATCCCGCGACAGGTTGATGTGTCCCATTTCGTGCTCATCGGTCAGCGAGAACAGATCGCCGTAGACCTTGTCTTCGGACAGCGCCGCGAGGCTGAGCGGCGTGACGAATTGCTCACCGCCTTTGGTGAGCACACAGCGAACCCGCGCCCCCTGTTCACGGATGCGGCGGATCAGATCTGGAATCTTGATCGCGGCAATGCCGCCCGAGACGATCAACAAAACCTGTTTAGCCTGCATGACACATGATCCCACCTGGGTGAATGTATAAGCAAAATAAATCACTAAGCTGAACTGTAAATAGTGTATAAACCCCGATTTCGCAATCAAAACCAGATTGACAGCAAGCTTTGTGCGCACTTCAGGTTCGGCTAATATAGTCGCATACCAGCAAAGGATTTCCCCTTGAAAATCATTGCCTATCCAACCGTTCAGAACCCGCCGGCACTCAGGCCGGCACCGTCCGGGCGGGCGTGGATGGATGCCCTGCCGGAAGCGTACGGCTATCGCTGTCTGCCGCTGACGATCGCCAACACGCATGGCTGGGAAATCTGCTCTCAGGTCGCTTTCGAGGCGACGTGGAATGGTGGTAATAGCAAGGACGACATCAATATCACCAGCACCGACAGCGGTCTGATGCCGACCACGCACTTCGGCTCGGGCATATTGACGTTCCATGCCGGCTATCTGTTTAAAACCGAGCCCGGCGTGAGTTTGATGACACAAGGGCCGATCAACCGGCCGAAGGATGCGATCTATGCCCTGTCGGGCGTCGTTGAGACCGACTGGTCGAGCTATACCTTCACCATGAACTGGGTGTTCACCCGCCCCCACGTGCCGGTCCGCTTCGAGCGGGACGAGCCGTTCTGTCACATCTTCCCGGTTCGCCTTGATGCGCTGGAAGCGGTCGAGCCGGTGCTCGAGGTGTTCGAAGACTCAGGTGATCTGTACACCCGTCACAAAGCCTGGTCGGAAAGCCGCAACAGCTTCAATGCCGATCTCAAGACACCAGATTCCCAGGCGCGCAGCCAGAAATGGCAGAAGGACTATTACCGGGGCTTTCACTCTGACGGCACCGAAGGCGGGGATGAACACAGGACCAAACTGCGCCTGAAGCCGTTTTCCCGGGTCATCAGAACCGACGGTGAACAGCACGACTAACCTGCGCGCGAGGATACGATATACGCCCAAAGGATCATCATCCGTTGTCCCGGTTTATTCGGCAAAATTTAACGGCGCAGAACCTTGTGGAAGCACGTTTCGCAGTATCCGATCGGAACCGATTTCTGATAATGTTTGGCATGCGGCATCAAAAATTTGCGGAACCAACAAACTGAAGGATCGTAAGCATGCTTAAGGAATTCAAAGAATTTGCCATGCGCGGCAACGTCATGGACATGGCTGTCGGCATTATCATTGGCGCAGCGTTCGGCAAGATCGTCACGTCGTTTGTCAAAGACATCATCATGCCGCCGATAGGCATGCTTTTGGGCGGTCTTGATTTCTCGGAAATTTTTATCAACCTGTCTGGCACCTCCTACAACACTCTGGCGGAGGCCACGAAAGCGGGGGCTGCAACAATCAATGTCGGTATCTTCATCAATACCGTGCTTGATTTTGTGATCGTTGCGTTTGCCATCTTCATGGTCATCAAGCAGATCAACCGGCTCAAGAAAGAACCAGCGCCCGCTGATCCCACGACCAAAGATTGCCCCCACTGCCTGTCGACCGTACCGATCAAGGCGACCAAGTGCGCCCATTGCACGTCGGAAATCTGAAGGCGACGAGCTTATTCAGTTTGCCTGAAAGCGGCGGTTCTCCGGAGCCGCTGCTTTCGTTTAAGCACTTGGCTGGCGGTCGCTTCGGGGAACGATTTAGTCGACGATCAGCGCGACAAAGATAATCAGAAACACCAGCGTCACCAGCCACACGCCTATGATCTGTGTCGATGAGCGTTTTCTTGGCCCGTCTTCGCCACGCAGCGCGCGGATGGTATCGGGATGCAGTTTGAAATTCCCTTCGGACAGCATTTTCGAGCCCCGCTCGACGCTGGAGACCATCTCCGGCAGTCGTTCCAGGGTATCTTGCAGGCTATGGAAGGCATCGCGCACCCGCGCTTCGGGGCCGAGATTTGCGATCATCCATTCCTCGATCAACGGGCGGATCAGAAACCACATGTTGGCTTCGGGGGCCAGCTTGCGGGCGGTGCCCTCGGCGACCAGCATGGTTTTCTGCAGCAAAAGCAACTGCGGCTGGGTTTCCATGCGGAAGGTCTCGGTGATCTGGAACAACTGTGCCAGCAGTCTGGCGATGGAGATCTCGTTTTGTGGCTTATCTAGGATCGGCTCGGCGATCGAGCGGCAGGCCTGCGTGAAGTTGTCGACCGAGCGGTCGCGGGGTACCCAGCCGGCTTCGAAATGCACTTCGGCGGCACGGCGGTAATTGCGTTGCAGAAAAGCGACCAGCATTTCCGCAATGGCGCGGCGGTTTTTCAGATCAATCCGGCCCATGATGCCGAAATCGACAACGGCGATGCGACCGTCCGGCAGCACGAACATATTGCCGGGGTGCGTGTCGGCATGAAAGAAGCCGTCCCGGAAGACCTGACGGAACGACGCCGAGGCGGCCTTGATCAGAATGTCGAGAGGATCAAGGCCGGCGGCAACGATGGCATCCCGGTCATCCAGCGGTATCCCGTCGATCAGCCGCTCGGTGGTCAGCACGCGTTTGCCGGTCAGCTGCCAGTCGACTTCGGGGACCTTGAAATCCGGATCGTCGGCAAAGTTTTCCCGGAGTTCGGCGGCGGCGGCAGCCTCGAAGCGCAGATCCATTTCCAGCTCGACCGTATCGGCGAGGGTTTCGATGGATTCCCTCGGCTTCAGGCGCATCAGCTGCGGCTGGGTCTGCTCGGCGATCTCGGCAACCCAGCGAAACAGGTCCAGGTCACGGCGGAACGCTTCTTCGATACCGGGGCGCAGAACTTTGACGGCGACTTTGCGACCGTCATGGGTAACTGCGAAATGCACCTGTGCGATGGAGGCGGCGGCAACCGGCGTGTCGTCGAATTCGAGAAACAGCTCTTCGACCGGGGCGCCCAGCTCGACCTCGATGGATCTTTTGGCTTCGGCTGTGGGAAACGGCGGCAGGTTGTCCTGCAGGCTCGACAGATCATCAGTCAGATCTTCACCCAGTATGTCCGAGCGGGTCGATAGCGCCTGACCCAGTTTGATGAAGCTGGGCCCCGCCTCGTTCAGGGCACGGGCCAGCCGTTCACCCGGTCTGCCGGTGCTGTCGGCATGCACGCCGAGCGCGGCAAGCCTCAGGAGTATCGGGGAGACCCCGGCCAGCTTGAGCGCAAACAGTGCATCGTGCCGGGCCAGCAGGCGACCAAGCGAGAGGATGCGCCTTATCTGCTTCAGGGATCTCAGCATTCAGGTCAGCGCCTCAGATCCGCCAGGCGGAATGCAGGGCGGCAATGCCACCGGACAAATTCCGGACCTTGATCTGTTCCAGACCAGCCTCGCCGATCATTTTTGCAAAGGTGTCCTGATCCGGAAATTTGCGGATGCTCTCGGCAAGATAGATATAGGACTCGCGATCCGCCGCGACCCGTTCGCCGAGCGCGGGCAGAACCTTGAAGGACCAGGCGTCATAGGCATCCTTCAGGCCCGGAATGATCATGTGCGAAAACTCCAGACACAGAAAACGCCCGCCCGGCTTCAGCACCCGGTGCGCTTCGCCAAGGGCGCGGTCGAGCCTTGCCACATTGCGGAGACAGAAAGCCGAGGCATAGACATCGACGGAGGCGTCTTCAAGCGGCAGCGCTTCTGCATTGCCAACGCACCATGTGATGCCGTCGAGAATACCGCGGTCGATGGCCCGGTCGCGGCCGACGCTGATCATTTCGGCGGAATAATCGACAACCTGCACCGGGCCGCCGCCGCGCTGCAGCCAGCGAAACATAATGTCGCCGGTGCCGCCGCCGACATCGACCAGGGTCTGGCCCGGTTTCGGTGCCAGCCAGTCCAGCATCGCCGATTTCCAAAGGCGGTGGATGCCGAGGCTCATCAGATCGTTCATCAGGTCGTACTTGCTGGCAACCGAGGCGAAGACGTCATGCACCAGCTCGGTCTTTTCGTTCGCCGAGACATCTCTGAAGCCGAAAGAAACGGTTTCCGGCTCGTTATTTATTTGTTTTTGTTCAACCATGGCCGCGACAATAGCCGAACAAGTTCGAAGACGCTACGCTGCGATGCGAATTAATGTGCTTTTTAAAAGGATGCGCCTGAATGCCTGAGTTGCCGGAGGTTGAAACCGTTCGACGTGGTCTGGCGCCGGCGCTGGAAGGGGCAGTTATCACCGACGCCCGGCTCTACCGGGCCGATCTCAGGTTTCCGTTTCCCCCTGATATGGCGGCGCGGCTGATCGGCCAGCGGGTCGTCAGCGTCGAGCGGCGGGCCAAGTATCTGCTGATCCGGCTCGGTAGTGATGACATCCTGCTGTCGCACCTCGGCATGTCGGGGCGCTACCGCATCTATAATGAGACGCCGCCAGTACTGGAAACGCATGACCATGTGGAGTTGATGACTGATGGTGGCATGACGATCCGCTACAATGACCCCAGACGCTTCGGTTTTATGGACCTGTTCAGCAGCGAGGCCATGGCCAGCCACAAACTGCTGGCTGATTTGGGGCCGGAGCCGCTGTCGAATGCTTTTGACGGCGCTTCGCTCGGAGCCGCGCTGGACGGGCGTAATACCGCGATCAAGGTCGCCCTGCTGGATCAGCGTGTGGTCGCCGGGATTGGCAATATTTATGCCTCAGAAGCCCTGTACCGGGCCGGCATCTCGCCTAACCGCAAGGCCAGAACAATAAAAGGGCTGCGCGCCGAGCGGCTGGCAACGGCGATCCGCGATGTTCTGAACGATGCCATAGCCGCCGGCGGCTCGTCGCTGCGCGATCACCGCCAGACCTCAGGTGAGCTGGGCTACTTCCAGCACAACTTCAATGTCTATGGACGTGGCGGGGAAAAATGCCCCGGATGTGACTGCAGCGGGGCCATTCGCCAGGTCGTTCAGGGCGGGCGGTCGACTTTTTATTGTGCCAAACGGCAGCGCTGATGTTAGAAGCACTCTTATGATACGTGTATTTATTTTATGCCTCGTTGTTATCGCCGCTGCCTGCGGGCCGGTGCATACGGCTGAGCGGTTCGTTTCCGTGATCGAGGATCTGCCGCTGATGGACGGTCTGGTGGAAAATGAAAACGCTGCGGTGACCTTCGAGACGGCCGGCGGACGCATTGCCGAGGCCGAAGCCCGCGGTAACGTGGGGCCGGACAGTGCGCTAAAGTTTTACCAAAGTGTTCTGCCGCAGCTTGGCTGGACCCAACTTGAGGCTGGTCTCTTCCAGCGGGATGGTGAACGCCTCAAGCTGGTCATTGAAGGCGACGGCAAGGCCGGTGCCGTTGTCGGATTTTCATTGAGCCCGCGGGGCAAGTGACATGCCGGGCGTATAATCCCTGCCGGTGTCGCTTGACGCGGGGTTTAGGGCGCTATATAAGCTCGCGGTCCTAAGAGTATAGGGTTTGAAATTTAAGAGGTTTTAGAGATGGCTAACTGCGCTTCCGCTAAAAAACGTATTCGTCAGACGGCACGTCGTACAGAGATCAACCGTTCACGTCTGAGCGCGATCCGTTCGGCAGTCCGTAAAGTAGAAGAAGCAATCACAAGTGGTGACAAAACGGCCGCCCAATCGGCGCTGCTGTTTGCCCAACCGTTGATGCACCGTGGCGCGCAGCTTTTTATTCTTGAAAGCAATGCTGCATCACGGAAGCTGTCGCGTATGTCACGCCGGATTAAAGGGATGACTGTTTAAGTCATCTTTTCAGTTTCTTTGACAAGGTATTGATAAGCCGCAAGCTTTCGGGCGTGCGGCTTTTTCATGCCTGAATTTAAGGCCTTCCAGGATCGCCGGTCAGCCTGAATGTCAGTCTGTAACCCGCGCTCAGCATGGGTTTTAATAAAAACCTCGCGCATTCAATCAGGTAGCGAGAGTCAAGTTTTTTATTTGCGTTTATTTGCCCTGTTCCCCTTTCGATCATGTTGTCAGCAGCGATCGAGCTACGTAATATATGGCTCATGGTTACAGGCATGACGGATGATTGCAGAGGGCTGCAGCAAATGAATCCTGAAGGTTTCTTGATATAAGTAATAATTAATTTCTGTTTTTAGATTTCTAAGTATATGTAAAATTTTTATGAACTTTTATTCTTGGGTATCTGTCGTTTACGTGCGTCATCAATAAAAAAACACAAGTTATTTTATTTTTTTATTAGCTTTATTGTGGTTTGTCGAACGTCATTGGGATGCTAAACAGGGGGGCGAATAATTGCCGGGCTGCACCTTTGCGGCACACGGTGAAAGTTCGGTTTTGAACTGCCAGCGGGATCTTTGGGGGAAGTCTCTGGCGGTATCTGGTCGGGCTCGTGAATAGCCACTCTGTCTTTTTGGGTTTTGCCCAAAATCGTCTCTTTCGTCATTCGACGAGCAAAAATACAAACGCTGCGGCTTCGGTCGGGGTAATGATAAAAATAGCCTAACTTAGGGGGGCAACCGACGTATGATCGACGCGACGTCCAGTAGCGCAATCTTCAATAAGCCGGAAGCTGAACCGCAAGAAACGGATCAGGATACCATTCTCGCGCAGTGGAGCACCGTGAATGCGCAGCTCCGCGCTGAGATCGGCGAGGCGGCGTTCCAGAGCTGGATAAAACCCATAAAGATACGCTCGATCGAGGACGGTGTTGTGAATGTCACCGTACCAACCCGATTCATGCGCGATTGGATCGTCGCTCATTATGCGGAACGGATCGCCTCGATCTGGCAGTCCGAAGTGCCTGAAGTCGTCTCGCTGGACGTTTCCGTGCGCAGTGATCGCTCGCCGGTGCAGCCACGCGAGAACATGAAAAGACAGACCCCCGCTGCGGGTGAGAACGCTCGCGACATGGCTGGCGGACGTCAGGGGCACAACAACGCTGGTCTTGATGCTCGCTTCGTTTTCGACAATTTTGTCGTCGGCAAGCCGAACGAGTTTGCCTACGCCGCTTCCAGGCGTGTTGCCGAAGCCGAGCGCGTGCCGTTCAATCCGCTGTTCCTTTATGGCGGTGTCGGCCTTGGCAAAACCCATCTGATGCATGCAATTGCATGGCACATCCGGCAAACCACGCCTGAGCGCACGGTGCTCTATCTTTCGGCTGAAAAGTTCATGCACCGTTTTGTGCAGGCGATCCGCGAAAGCACAACGATGGATTTCAAGGATCAGTTCCGTTCGGTCGACGTGCTGATGATTGATGACGTCCAGTTTATCGCCGGCAAGGAATCAACGCAGGAAGAATTCTTCCATACCTTCAATGCACTGGTAGATCAGGGCAGGCAGATCGTCATTTCCGCCGACAAGTCGCCTTCGGATCTGGTCGGCATGGAAGAACGTCTGATCTCCCGCCTCAATTGCGGTCTGGTGGCGGATATTCACGCCACAACGTATGAATTGCGCCTCGGCATCCTGCAATCCAAGGCGGCACAGATCCGCGCCGATATTCCGTCCAAGGTAATGGAATTCCTGGCTCACAAGATCACCTCGAACGTGCGTGAGCTCGAAGGCGGTCTGAACCGCGTCGTTGCCCATTCGCAGCTGATTGGCCGAGACATCACGATCGAAGCAACCCAGGAAGTGCTGCACGATCTGCTCAGGGCCAACGACCGGCGGGTTAGCATCGAGGAAATCCAGAAGCAGGTGGCCAACCACTGCAATATCCGCATCTCCGATATGCATTCGGCACGGCGGGCCCGTTCCGTTGCCAGACCGCGTCAGGTTGCCATGTATCTGGCCAAACAGCTGACGGCCAGATCGCTGCCGGAAATCGGTCGCAAGTTCGGTGGCCGTGACCACACAACCGTAATGCACGCTGTCCGCAAGGTCGAAGAGCTGAAGTCGATGGACCCCGGATTCGCGGAAGATGTCGAACTTTTGCGGCGCATGCTCGAAGGTTGATCGTGTTTCTTCTGCCGATTGCTGCAGGACTGCCCCTAAGTCATTGATATAAAGCCATTAATCAGAGCGATTTTAGCGGCCGGATAAGCCGTTAAATGTCTTGGGTGATGGTTGGCGTCTGCTATACTTGCGGACGCCTTAATGGCCCCCGGAAATTACGGTGATTTTCTGGATTTTCGGGGAAATTTTGCCGATTTTTTCTCGGAATTTTCAAGGCGCAGGCATGGTTTCAGGAATGGGCACCACAGAGTGCCCTGATTAAGGATACAGGTTTTAAGCATGAAACTGACGATTGAACGGACGGATCTCCTTCGCTCCCTCGGGCATGTGCAAAGTGTTGTCGAACGACGCAACACCATCCCGATTTTATCCAACGTCAAGCTTGATGCGACAGGCGACAAGCTGTCCCTCAATGCCACCGATATGGATCTTGATATCGTCGAGCATGTGCCGGCCAATATTGCGACGCCTGGGGCCACCACGGCGCCAGCGCTGACCTTCTTCGAAATCGTCCGCAAGTTGCCGGATGGATCGCAGGTCGAGCTTGAAGCGCCCGGCGACGGCAAGCTGACGATCCGTGCCGGCCGCTCCCGGTTCACGCTGTCGTGTCTGCCGACCGAAGATTTCCCGGTCATGTCCGGCGGCGACTATGCGCATACGTTCTCCCTGCCGGCGGCCGATCTTCGCGAACTGATCGATCGCACCCGGTTCGCCATTTCGACCGAGGAAACCCGCTATTATCTGAACGGCATCTATCTGCACGTGTTTGACCGTGACGGCACGCCGATGCTGCGCTCGGTGTCGACCGACGGCCACCGTCTGGCCAGTGTCGAATTGCCGTTGCCGGCCGGGGCTGCCGGGATGCCGGGTGTCATCGTGCCACGTAAAACGGTTGGAGAAATCCGCAAACTGATCGACGAGACCGGCAACGATGTCGAAATCTCGCTGTCGGAAGCCAAGATCCGCTTCTCCTTCGATGATGCGGTGCTGACCTCGAAGCTGATCGACGGCACGTTCCCGGATTATCAGCGCGTCATTCCGACAGGTAACGACAAGGAAATGACCGTCAACCGCAAGGCTCTGTCCGATGCCGTTGATCGCGTATCGGCGATCTCGTCGGAAAAGTCCCGCGCGGTGAAGCTGTCCATCAGCGGTGATACACTGACGCTTTCGGCATCAAGCGCCGAAAACGGCACGGCCCAGGAAGAGATCGAAATCAGCTACGGATCCGATACCGTCGAGATCGGTTTCAATTCCGGCTACCTGCTTGATATCGCCCGCCAGATTGACAGCGATACGGCAGTATTCCTGTTCGCCGATGCGGCCTCTCCGACGATCATCCGCGGCTCGGATGAAGTCGGGACGATCTATGTTCTGATGCCGATGCGGGTTTAATGAACGGATACTTGGATAAACCATTTTGACAGGGATCGCGACAGTTGTTCCGGCCGACCGTGTTGACGGATTGCTGACGCGTGACGAGACCCGGGTTGCCGTGACCCGCATCATGCTGACGGATTTCAGGAACTACCCGTCGCTTAAGCTGCAGACCGGTGCTCGCAGTGTAATCCTGACCGGACAGAACGGCGCCGGTAAGACGAATGTTCTGGAAGCAGTATCCTTTCTGGCCCCGGGGCGTGGCCTGCGTCGTGCTCGGTTGGGTGAGGTGACCCGCACCGATTCCAACGCAACGGAAGCACCACAGGGCCGTAACTGGGCCGTTGCTGCACAGATCGCCAGTCCAACCGGTCCGCTTGATATCGGCACTGGCATTGATCCGGAACCGGGCAATGTGCGCGAACGCCGGGTGGTCCGTATCGAAGGGCGAACCGAGCGGGCGCAGACGGTACTCTGCGAACACCTTGCCGTGGTTTGGCTGACACCGCAGATGGATGGACTGTTTGTTGACGGGCCAGGTTCCCGGCGCCGCTTTCTCGACAGGCTGGTATATGCGGCGGATCCGGCACATGCCGGTCGCGTCAGTGCTTATGAACAGGCCATGCGTGACCGCGCCAGACTGCTTGCGGATCGTGGCCTGTCGGCGGATGCCGGCTGGCTGGATGCGCTGGAAGCAACGATGGCTGAAAAAGGTATGGCGGTTGCCGCCGCCAGACGTGATATGGTCGGCAGGCTGGCCGCCTTTACCGAAACCGGCGCGGGGCCGTTCCCGGGCGCCGAGCTGGCTTTGATCGGTGGTCCAGAGGCCAGGCTGGATGAAGTGCCGGCGTTGGCTGCGGAAGAGCGCCTGCGGGCACAGTTCT
>JANRAT010000035.1 GCA_030727885.1 Rhodospirillales bacterium
GCAAGCGGCTGTTAACCGCTAGGTCGTTGGTTCGAGTCCAACCGCCGGAGCCAATTAGATCAAGGGGTTAACTGGAAACAGTTAACCCCTTCATCGTTTCCGGAGCGCCGCATTCGCCTTTAACTCGCTCCCCGGATCAGCATGGCGAAATGAGTGCAACCAACTCATCCTTTACACATACGCCTTTGATTAATTGGAAATGAGCAAATTACGTATTATGTCTATACTGGGATAATGACCATAACCGGTGACCGGAAGCTATGATTTGTCCGAATTTTTTGTAACCGACACCGTTTATGAGCGGCGTACCGTCTCACCGGAGCAGCCGCCCGAGCAGCCAAATGCTCGCATCCTCTATGATTACTGGAATAAAAGGCGGGCCATGCGGGCGTTTCCTGCGTGGAAGGATATCGAGTTGATCGACTTATGGAGGATCGCGCCATGCTTGATCGTCAAAGACGTTATTGATGGCGGCAAAGATTTTCTGAACCGCTATTGGGGCACTCAAATTACAATGCGCGCCGGTTTCGATGCCACAGGGCGGCTGCACACAAGTATTTATCAAAGCCAGCCATTAGGCCCGCAGATGGATGCCTACCTTGAAGTGGTCAGCAAGGGACTGGCGAACACCGTTCATCGAGCCAGTTCATTCATTTCCGGACGAGAATTCATCTATTACCATTCTCTGAATCTGCCACTTGGCGAAAATGACAATAAAGTCAGCCACATTATTTCGGTTATCGACTATGTGGATTCTTGAACGGTATCCATGAAGCTCTCTGATTTCATCATCCCCGCTACGTTGGCCGTCGTCCTGGCCGCTTGTGGCACACTGCTCGTGACCACCACAGCCGTGGCAGCAGAGTGTACCTTTCCTGCGCCCGGGAAGATTGATGTGCGGATCGACCGGTTGGACGGACAGGTCGTTTTAAATAACGAAAGAAGCCGCGACAGCTTAAGCCGGATGCAAAGCCAAAGCGGGCGAGCCAATGCTTTAGGGTCTGCCTGGACTCCGGTTGGGCTGACATTAACAGAGCTGACCTATAAAATGCGCCTGAAGCTTGAAGCCCTGCCGCTTTCCAATGGCCGGTATTGCGCTCGTCTGACAAATCTCGATGCAGAGCTCGGCTACGACAAGCTCAAGGTATATATCGCGCGAAAATTCCGTCCAGGCAGCTGTGCCTATTCATCCATCAACGAACACGAAATGACTCACGTGGCCGTATTCCGTCAGGCTCTTGATGACTATTTTCCCCGCCTGCAACGCAGTCTCGATCGTGCAGCAAGGGAGCTGCAACCGGTCCTCGCCTCCAGCCCGGATCAGGCAGGAATCTATCTTCGCAAGCGCTTGAATGCAACCGTACAGTCACTGTTTCTGGAAATGAACCGGGTTCTCGACAGGAATAACGCACTCCTGGACACGCCCGAGCGCTATAGGCTTGAACAAGCACGGTGCAAGGATTGGTGAACTGACAGGAACGGTTTACTTCGACGTCGCAATAAACACGCCGTCCCAATCAGGGGCCGGCGGATTGACTTTGTATTCGGCGATACGCTCGTCATACAGATCACATAAAACGTGCAGATTGGCCTCGAGTTTCCAGGGCTTGTTGGCATCGCTGCCAAGATCGCGGATTTCGTCGAACATTTCCTGGGCATCGTCCCATTGCTGGGCACGATAGGTTTCCTGAGCGTCATAGATAAGCCTCTGCAACTTCAGGAACTTGGGATCAGCGAGAACCGTTTCATCGCCCATCAGACCATAGATATACGTGCCGGTGGTTTTACCCTTCACCTGGATGTAATCCAGATCAATGGTCGCCAGCCGGTCCTTGATGGATTCCCGAGTATTTGGTCCCAGCACCACATTCATGCCATAGCTCTTGCTCTGGCCTTCCAGACGGGCAGCAAGGTTGACCGCATCACCCAGCACGGAATAATCGAAGCGCATGTCCGACCCCATGT
>JANRAT010000036.1 GCA_030727885.1 Rhodospirillales bacterium
GGTCATGCCCATGTCCAGAGCCGCCAGATAAACAAACGGTTTGAACGCCGAACCCGGCTGGCGTGCCGCCTGGGTCGCCCGGTTGAACTGACTGCGTTCATAGGAATAGCCGCCGACCATGGCAAGCACCCGCCCGGTGTGCGGGTCCATCGCAACGATACCGCCGTCGACCTTCGGCAGCTGTTGCAGGCTGTAGGCATTCGAGGCCTGCTTGCCGGCGGTCTTGCTGTCGTCTTTGTGCAACGGCTCGACGATCACCACGTCGCCTGCCGTCAGAACATCCGACGGTTTCTTGACCTGTCCCCCGCGGGAGCGGTCTTCAAGTTCTTCGCGCGCCCATTTCAGCTCGCTCAGCGGAATAATGCCGAGGATGCCGTCTTCTACGCCGATACTGACGATGTCCTTGGCGTCATCGACGCCGAGCACCACCGCCAGTTGCTTTTCGCCCATCCCCTTGGGGCGGCTGACAGTGCCGAGATATGCCTGCCAATCGATCGGCGTATCCAGCCGCTGACCGGCCGGTGCCGTTGTAACCGGCCCGCGGTAGCCGTGTCTGCGGTCATAGGCTTCCAGACCACGGCGCAGGACATGGCGGGCAATGTGCTGCAGTTTCGGATCCAGCGTCGTCCGCACGGACAGACCGCCCTGATACAGCTGCGTCTCGCCAAACCGGGCAATCAGTTCGCGCCGCACTTCTTCTGTGAAATAATCGGCCTGAACGAATTCGGTATCTTCGCGGCTGGCCACCAGCAGCGGCTGATTGGAGGCGTACTCTGCCTCATCTGGCGTGATCCGTCCGTCTTCAAGCATACGCCCGATCACCCAGTTGCGCCGGCTCTTGGCGGCTTCGTGCTTGGTGACCGGATTATAGTTGTTCGGTGCTTTCGGCAGTGCTGCCAGAAACGCCACTTCGGCGATGCTCAGCTGGTTCATCGACTTGTTGAAATAATTGAGCGCCGCAGCCGCAACACCGTACGAGCCGTTGCCGAGATAGATCTCATTCAGATACAGCTCGAGAATACGTTCCTTGGTAAAGGCGCGTTCAATGCGCACCGCCAGAATTGCTTCCTTGATCTTGCGGTCGAACGAGACCTCGTTGGTCAGCAGGAAGTTCTTGGCGACCTGCTGCGTAATGGTCGAGGCGCCAACCAGCCGGTGACCGGTCGCGATGTTCTGGATATTCATCACAATCGCCCGGGCGACGCCGGTAAAATCAATCCCGGAATGCAGATAGAACGACTTGTCTTCAGCGGACAGGAAGGCGTCGATGATGCGCCTTGGCATGGCATTGATCGGCACGAAGGCGCGTTTTTCGACAGCAAATTCCGCCAGCAATCGTCCGTCGCCGGCATGCACGCGTGTCATCACCTGCGGATTATAGGTGGCCAGTTGCCGGTAATCGGGCAGATCGCGACCGAATTTATGCAAAACCCAAAGCGTTCCGCCCCCAACAACAACTGCTGCCAGAACAAACAGAAAAGCCGAAATCGCTATGAAACGCAGGAAAAACTTCATACTAAAAAACGCGGTCCCATTCAAATGCCGGCACTGTTTAGCATAGCAGTGGCGAATATGAGAGTCTTGAACATCACATATCGCAAGATTGTGACAATCCCATGGCGAGCCGTTACATCCGCTTGATTTCAGGCAGTTTCAGGCATTTCTCGCGTATCAGCGGCTGGCTGACTCTATTTTCGAGAAATAGCGGTCAACAGCGCCGGCGATGGATTGCGCCAGTTTCTGGCGGTGGTTCGTCGAACGCAGCGCCTTTTCGTCGTCTTTATTGGACAGGAACCCCAGTTCGATCAGCACAGACGGGATATCCGGGGCCTTGAGCACGGCAAAGCCGGCAAAGCGGTGCGGGTTGCGCAGTATCTTGACCCGCTTGTCCAGTTCGTCGACCAGCAGGGCTGCCAGCTTGGCCGACTGGTTCATGGTTTCGCGCTGCG
>JANRAT010000037.1:0-4792 GCA_030727885.1 Rhodospirillales bacterium
CATGACCCCGTCAACGCGCATCCTTGATGCGCCGTTCGTGATCGACCAGGGACCCGGATTGCCGAAATGGCGTCCGGCCAACTACGGCAAGAAATTCTATGGTGCGTCGACGATGCGCCTCGGCATTGAAAAGTCACGAAACCTGATGACCGTTCGGCTGGCCCAGGCCGTTGGTATGGACCGGGTTGCCGAGTACGCCAAAAGGTTTGGCGTGGTGGACGATTTGCCGCGCACGCTGGCGATGTCGCTGGGTGCCGCAGAAACCACGCTGATCCGGCTGACCAACGGTTATGCGATGCTGGTCAACGGTGGCAAGCGCATTACACCGACCTTGATCGACCGGGTTCAGGACCGGCTTGGACGGTCGGTTTACCGGCATGACAAGCGGGCATGTCCCGATTGCCGGGCCGATGGCTGGCATAATCAGGCTGTCCCCCTGATCCCCGATACGCGGCCACAGATTACCGATCCGGCCAGTGCCTATCAGATGGTCAGCATGCTGCGCGGTGTGGTTGAGCGCGGTACCGGCAGGCGGGTTTCCGAGATCGACAAACCGCTCGCCGGCAAGACCGGTACGACCAATGAAGAACGCGATACCTGGTTTGTCGGCTTTTCGCCGGATCTTGCAGTTGGCGTTTTCATCGGCTTCGATGAGCCGTTACCACTGGGCCATAATGAAACCGGCTCGTCGGTATCGGCGCCGGTGTTCCGCGACTTCATGGAGGCGGCGCTGGCTGATCAGCCGGCCATCCCGTTCCGCACACCGCCGGGCATCCGTCTGGTCCGGGTCAATATCAAGACCGGCCTGCCGATCCAGCCCGGCGAGTCCAGTGTGATCCTCGAAGCCTTCAAGGAAGGGACCGTGCCGGTTGGGGATTCAGGTGTCATTGAAGGACAGGGAATGAGCGAAAGTGCCGACGACAACACACTTTCCGATACGCCTTTGACCGGCACCGGCGGGCTTTACTGACGCGGCGTACTCAGATCGTCAAAAGCGACGAACAGCGCCAGCCCAAGCATGGATGATCCGGTCACCCATTTCTGGACCCTGAGGGCGCGGGGATGCGCAGACAGCCAATTGCCGGCGCCGCCGAAAAGATACGCGACGCCGAGGATAAAGATCAGCCCGCCACTGGCAAATACGGCGCCATAAAACAGCATCTGTAGGGTAAGATCGCCTCTTGCGGCATCGGTGAACTGCGGCAGGAAGGCCAGAAAGAACAAGGCGATTTTCGGATTGAGCAGATTGCACAGCACGCCCTGACGAAACAGTCTCCAGTCGTTGCGTCTGGTACTGATCGGCTGCAGATCAAGGGCGTGGGTTTTGCCGAGCAGGGTGCGGATGCCGAGATAGACCAGATAGCCGACACCGGCCCATTTGATCAGTATGAACGCCGTCGGCCAGACCTGCAGCAGGGCGGCCAATCCAAACGACGCGGCAAACATGTGCACGACAACGCCCGTCGAGATGCCCAGCCCGGACAATACGCCGGCGCGGCGGCCCTGACCCATGGCGCGCGTTGCGACATAGATGAAGTCCGGTCCCGGTGAGATATAAAGGGCCAGAGAGGCGGCAATGAAAATGCCAAGGGTGGAAAGATCAATATCCATCGGCAAACAGTATGCTCAGCGCCGTTTTTGCGAAAGCCTCAAATTGTGTCTCCCGCCTTCCTGGAGACGGTGTGGGGGTGGGAATGATGTGAGGGCTTGAGTGCAGGGCCTCGGGGGGCTAAAAACACCCCCAACACAATAAAGGGAACACGCAAAGATGCGCGCCGAAATGCAATCCATGGCCGACGAGATCGAGCAGTCTGCAGCACTGCTAAGGAGGCATCTTTGACTACGATCAGGCCGTCCTCCGCTTCGATGAACTGAACGCCCTCTCTGAAAGCCCCGATCTGTGGAATGATCCGGCCAAGGCGCAGGCGCTGATGCGTGAACGCACCAAGCTGGAAGAGGGGATCAAGGAAGTCGATTCCCTTTACGACGACTTGCGTGACATTTCCGATCTCATAGAACTTGCCGAGGACGAGGATGACGAAACCGTCACCCTTGAGGCCGAAGCCGCCATGCACGAACTTTTCGCGCGTGCGCAGAAGGCACAGTTGAAAACCCTGCTGTCCGGCGAAGCCGATGAGAACGACTGCTATCTGCAGATCCAGGCCGGTGCCGGTGGTACCGAGGCGCAGGACTGGGCGGAAATGCTGCTCAGAATGTATGCCCGCTGGTCTGATAAACACGGCTATAAAGTCGAATGGCTGGAAGAAAGCCCGGGCGAAGAAGCCGGGATCAAATCGGCAACACTGAGAATTACCGGTAAAAATGCTTACGGCTGGCTCAAGACCGAAAGCGGCGTGCACCGTCTGGTGCGGATATCGCCTTATGATTCGTCGGCCAGACGCCACACCAGTTTCTCGTCGGCCTGGATTTCACCGGTGGTCGATGAAAACATTGATATCGAGATCGACGACAAGGATCTGCGCATCGACACCTACCGTGCGTCAGGCGCCGGTGGTCAGCACGTCAACAAGACCGAAAGCGCAATCCGCATCACGCACGAACCGTCCGGAATCGTCGTGCAATGCCAGAACGACCGCTCGCAGCACAAGAACCGGGCCGAAGCGATGTCGATGCTGCGCGCCCGCCTGTATGAAATGGAACTCAAGAAGCGCGAGGATGCGGCGCAGGCAACCGAAGACAGCAAGACCGAAATCGGCTGGGGCCGGCAGATCAGATCCTATGTGTTGCAGCCTTACCAGATGGTCAAGGACCTGCGCACCGATGTCGAGACCTCGAACACCGGTGCCGTACTTGACGGTGACATCGACATGTTCCTCGAAGCCTCGCTGGCTGCCAAAATCAAGGACAACAACGACCTCAACGCTTGATCAGCGAGCTGCCGCTAATCCTACGAGACGCGGCTCCGCCGCGCCTCGGGATGAGGTTGATGGGTATATTTAAACCAGTTCCTCATCCTGAGAAGGCCCGCAGGGCCGTCTCGAAGGATGCCCGAGCGCGTGCCTATTGTACGATCAGATCCTTGAAAAGGATGGTGTGCACCTTGGCAGGCTTGATGATGTTTTCGATGATCTGCACGATCTCGAAGCGCAATCGTTCGGAGCCATCCTTGCCGACCAGTGACTGGCGCTCCTGCCCGCGCAGGTGCGTGAGAATGGCGTCCATCACCTGAGGCTGAACTTCTTCAAGGCGGTGGACATCTTCCGGGGAAAGCTGAACATGAATCACCGCACGCAGAAACGGTGACCGGCATTCGTTGGTTTTCAGATCTGTTTTGATTTCCGGCAATGCAATGAACACGGGTTTGCCGATGGCAATCTCGGCATGTGAGTTGGCCTTCTCCCAGCCCATGATCGTATGAATGATGCCCAGATAATACGATCCGCCAAGGATCGCCGCGATCAGCAGCGTTACCACTGCGATGATCAGGATGATCTTGGATGTCTTGGATTTTTTCTTTGGTGTCTTGGCTTTTTTATCTTTGCCGCCGCTTGTCTCGCCCATAGCGAGTCCTCCTGCAATGCCGTAACGAAAATCAGATTCGGCAGGTTAGCGATAATGAAGCTCTTGTGGAAGGCCGGCGATGATGGCGCTGTGCAATAGGTGGAAGAGGGGCTTTAACAGAGTCTGGATCAGGCCTTCAGGAGTTTCGCAATCTTGCCTTTGAGGCGAGCCATGTTAACCGGCTTCTCCTCGTAATCGTCAACGCCGGCGGCATAACCGGCGATGTGATCATCGGTAGTTTTGTGGGCGGTCAGGGCAATAATGGGGATCGCTTTGGTTCGTTCATCCTTGCGGAGCACTTCTATCATTTGCCATCCGGTCATTTTCGGCATGCTCATGTCGGTGATGATCAGATCTGGTATGTGCTTGCGCGCCATCTCGACACCTTCCTTGCCATCGGAAGCCTTGAGGATTTCATGGCCTTCCGAGGACAAGACATGCACCATCAGATCCTGCAGCAGGTCTTCGTCATCGATAACCAGAATTGTACTCAACTGCTCGCTCCCAGATCGACCGGATCGTATTTGCCAACATCAACAGCATACATTCGCGGATCGTTATGTGACAACACGGTCACGACCTTGTTCCTTTGCCTTGTAAAGATTGTTATCTGCGGCCTCGATCAGTGCGCCTATTTCCGTCGTCTTGTCGGGCGTGATCGTGGCCCCGCCGATACTGATGGTCGTATGTTTGCAGACGCTTGATGATTTATGCGGAATCTTCAGAAAATTGACGGCATCGCGAAGGGTCGCGCCAATCGCCGTGGCCCCTTCGATGTTGGTCGACGGCAACACGCAGACGAATTCCTCGCCGCCATACCGGGCGACCAGATCGCCGGGGCGCTTCACTGAACTGGATAGCGCCTTGGCGATCAGCGTCAGGCAGGTGTCGCCGGCCGGATGGCCATAACTGTCATTATACAATTTGAAATGATCGATATCGATCAGCAGCATTGAAATCTGGGTCCTGCTACGAATGGCGCGCTGCCATTCCGATTGAATGTGCTGGTCGAAGTTGCGGCGGTTTGGAATGCCTGTCAGGCCATCGATGTAGGCGATGGATTCCAGATAATCTCGATACAGTTTAAGTTCCAGATGGTTTTTAACGCGGGCGACAACAACCGCAGCGACTATCGGTTTGGTGACATAATCAACGGCACCGATCTCAAATCCTTTGGCCTCATCGGTATCTTCGGACAGGGCGGTGGCAAAAATGACAGGTATTGCGGCTGTTTCCGGATTTGACTTGAGCCGTCTGCAGACCTCATAGC
>JANRAT010000037.1:4802-10456 GCA_030727885.1 Rhodospirillales bacterium
CCTCATAGCCATCCATTTCGGGCATCATGATGTCGAGGATGATGATGTCAGGGGTTTCCCGGATGCTGAGTTCGAGGGCTTCTGCACCGTTGGTGGCAAACAGAATATCGCCGAGTTCCTCGAGGGTCCCGCTCATCACTTCGATGTTGAGCAATTCGTCATCAACGATCAGAATCTTTGGCGTTGTCGGATATACGTTTGCAGGCATTATCATTCGCAGACACCAGTTTCCTCTCGGATGTCTTTAAGGATAGCACGCGCTCCCTCAAAATCGAGCTTTTCCGCAGCTTTTGACAAAGCCTTGAATTTGACCCTCGCCTGACCCTTCAGCAGATTTTCCAAATCGCCGAGCTGATTTCTTGCCGATATGCGCTTTGAAGCGAAAGCGACGTCAAGTTTCGTCAGCAGGGTCTCAAGACGGACAAGATCAATCTCCGCGTCTGCAGATGCAGGCAACGGCTTCGGTGTTTCGGCGGGGATGGCGGTCAACTTGTCCAGGGTTTGCTTGACCTGAATGTGGGCGGAGAAAATGGCATTTGTGTCAATGTCCTCGAGACCGTTTTTGTCGATGGCGATTTCGAAATCACGAGCGGCCTGTTGCAAGGCCTCGGCACCGACGGTACCGGCCAGTCCGGCAACGGTGTGCGCCAGTCTCGATGCGGTTTTAACATCGCCGGCGGCAAGGGACTTCGTCATGTTGCTTTGAAAATCAGCATACTTGGCGTTGAAATCACGCAGCAGCTTGAGAAAGAAAACATCATCCAGTCCCAGACGTTCCTTGGCGCGGGCAAAGTTGAATCCATCGGCCTTGTCGGGTAAATCGGCTGTCTGCATTTCAGGACTCGCTTTTGCTGAAGAATTCGTTGGGTCGGCATGCGATGGTGCCCCGGGTCTGTCCGGGGACCAGCGGCTCAGGGTTTCAAACAGCATCTTTGCATCAATGGGCTTCGAGACATGATCAACCATGCCGGCTGCGAGGCAGGAGTCACGCTCTTCATCCATGGCGTGCGCGGTCATGGCGATGATCGGTATGTGTTTCGCCTTTGGCAACGCCAGAATTTGCCGCGCCGCCTCATAGCCATCCATCACCGGCATCTGCAGGTCCATCAGAATAACATCGACCCCGTCAGGGTTCTTGGCCATGCGGTCGACGGCAATTTTCCCATTTTCGGCAACCTCGGTGTGGGTGCCTACTTCTTCAAGGATGCCGGCGGCAACCTGCTGGTTGATGGTATTATCCTCAACCAGCAGCACTCTTAATCCTGCGAGTGATTTGTGAAGACTTGCATCATCCGCACCAACTATCTTGGGCTGGGTTTTCGGTAAGTAGCCCGTTGCAAAGTGTTCGATGACGGCATCGATCAAAACAGAAACATTGATAGGTTTGCTCAGGAAGCCTGCGAGTTCAATGTTGTCTGTCGCATTCAGAACATCTTCGCGACCAAATGCGGAGACCAGGAAGGTCGCCGGTTTCTTGCTGGTGCCACATGCGGATTGCATCCGCTTGATCAGTTCAACCCCATCGAGTTCAGGCATCCGCCAGTCAATCAGCAGCAGATCAAAGGGCGTGCCGCTTTCCTGGCGCGACTCGAACAATGCCAGGGCTTCGACCGGGTCATTCAGGCTATCGATCTGGCTGAACTTGAGGCCGCGCATGATATCGGTCAGAATTTCCAGAGATGTACTGTTGTCATCAACGATCAGCACACGCAGCTTCTCTGGATCCAATGATACCGGCAGAGCGCGCACATGCTTTTTAATTTGCAGGTCCATCGGCACCTCGACCCGGAATGTGCTGCCTTTGCCCAAAGTGCTTTCGACGCTGATGGTGCCCCCCATAATTTTTAAAAGCTCTTTGGTGATCGTCAACCCGAGGCCGGTGCCGCCGTATTGCCGGGTGATACTGTCGTCAGCCTGTGTAAACGGTGTGAACAGTTTATCCTTTTGATCGTCCGACATGCCGATGCCGGTATCGGATACCGTAAAGACGTAGGTCCCGCTGTGCTTGGTCTGATTGATAATTTCAGCATGTAAAACGACCTCGCCGGCTTTCGTGAACTTGACGGCATTACTGGCGAGGTTGGTCAGGATCTGCCCTAGTCTGAGCGGGTCGCCGATCAACGCAGTGGGGATATCGGGGGCCGTCCTGAACAGGATTTCGATATCTTTGTCGCCGACAGTTTCGGCAATCAGTGTGGCGACATTCTGCATGACGGTCTCAAGATCAAAGGGAACGTTTTCCAGTTCGACCTTGCCGGCCTCCAGTTTCGAGAAGTCGAGAATGTCATTGATGATGCCAAGCAGGGCGTGCGCCGATGAATACACCTTTTGTATGTAATCTTTCGCTTTCGGCGACAGCTCATTTTTCAGGGCCAGACGGCTAAGGCCGAGAATGGCATTCATCGGCGTGCGGATTTCGTGGCTCATGTTTGCCAGGAAAGCGGACTTGGCGACGTTTGCCGCCTCGGCTTTTTCCCGCGCTTCCTTGAGTTCGGTGATATCGACGCGAAAGCCGATGGAGCCGCCGTCCGGGGTTTTGCGATCGGTAATTTTCAACCACCGGCCGGAGGTCATTTTCCGTTCGAACGTGCGATCCTCCAAACGGTGTTCGATTGTTCTCCTTTTAACCCAGGCATCAATTTCATCTCTCGGAATATCGTACTCGCCCCGTTTGGCTCCTTCGCGGATGATGGTTTCGAAGCTGTTTCCCGGCACCAGAAATTCGGCTGATTTCGGATAGTATTCTTTGTACTTTTCGTTGCTCATCAGCAGTTTGTCGTCGGCATCGAAATAGACAAAAGCCTCGTCCAGAACGGAAATGGCAGCGATCAGACGTTCCTGTGCCTGCTTTGCTTCCTGTTCGGCGCGGATACGGACCGTAATGTCGGAATAGGTCGTCACAAAGCCGCCATCCGGCAACGGCGTGCCGCGAATGTCCAGGATTGTCCCGTTCGGTCGGGTACGCGTGAACTGGTGCGCCTGCATTTTTCTGGCCAGCGCCAGGCGCTCATTGATCTGTTCTTCGGCATCGCCCGGACCGTATTCGCCGCGTGCCGCGTTGATCTCGAACGCCAGCCGCAAAGGCGAGCCGACCGGCATTTTATCTTTCGGAAAATCCAGTAATTCATAAAACCGGTCGTTCATGACCTGCAAATTGAGCTGATTATCAACCATGGAAATCCCCTGGTTGATGGATTCCAGCGTCAGATGCAGAAGGTCGCTCTGCCGTTTGTTTTCGGCGCGCATGTCATTGATGCGGAATATGAAGCGGATCATGACAAAGGCGGCGATCAGGATCACCGGCAGGACGAACAGGCCGACGATCAGCAGGTTCAGGGTGTTATTGATAATCTGCCCTGTGTTTTGCAGGGCTTTCTCGGCCTGGGCCTGGATCGCTTCGCTGAGCCGGTTCATGGCGGCTGCCGAAAGTGTGTCATCGACCCGGTCCAACCGGTCAACTTCGTTGCTGGTCAGTCCGCTATTAACCGACAGTTCGGCATCGCCCAGGCGGTCACGGTATTCCTCGATCACAGCACGGACGATGCCCAGTGCCTGCTTTTCCGTTTCGCTCGGCTCAAGATCAAGCAGAGCACCTATGGCTTTCAGCGAAAGGGCAATGTTATATTCGGCCGCTTCCCGGTATTTTGCCTCCTGGCGCAGGACATAATTTTTGAAATTATGAATCAGGCCGTTATAGCCCATGTGACGATGCAGCTCGGCCAGGGCAATGGATTTTTTAGCCTGGATTTCTTCTTGCACTTTCCAGGCGGCATTGATGTTGCTGATACGATCATAACTCAGATACAGAAAAGATGAGAACGCGACGACCAGAAACAGGGCAATGGCGACGACAAGCCGCGCATCCTTTGAAAGTTTTTTAGAGTTTGTCGTCATTAAAGGGCGGCTCCAGGTGTCCTGTAACGGTGATCATATCTGAATCTTCAGGTTATGGCAGGTTAATCCTGACAGACTGAAAAGCCGATCGTCACAGGGCTACCTATGATGCCTCGGATGCTTCGTCAGTGTCTTTTTGGGGGCGACAAAGTCTCCGCCCCCTTGAAAAGTGGAAAGCCGAAAAAGCAGAGAGGCATGAGCGCAGATCAAAGCGCTTTCAATGTGGCCAGGACATCCTCGGCATGACCCTTGACCTTCACTTTAGGCCAGACGTGACGAATAACGCCCTTGCCGTCGATGATGAAGGTCGCGCGGGCGATCCCCATGTATTTTCTCCCATACAGGCTTTTTTCGACCCACACGCCGAACGCTTCGCAAAGCGTGCCGTCTTCGTCTGACACCAGCTGAAACGGCAGTGACAGTTTTTCGACGAAGTTGTCATGCCGTTTGACGCTGTCCTTGGAGACGCCGACGATAACGGCGCCGGCCTTTTCAAAATCCTTGCTGTGATCACGGAAGTCCTGTGCTTCGGTGGTGCAGCCGGGTGTCATGTCTTTCGGATAAAAATACAGCACCACTGTTTTGCCCTTAAGGCTTTTCAGGGACAGGGTTTCGCCGCCGTTTGTCGGCAGCGTGAAGTCCGGGGCTTTGTCACCGCTTTCAAGCATCTATTGTTCTCCTTGCAGGGTTGTTGGCTTACGTCTCTTTGGAGTCATATGTGGTGCCGGGTGCGGCATTTAAATACCGGGAGATTCAGGCTCGCCGGATTTGACCGGATCGCCCAGCAGGCGAATGAATATTTCCCGTACCGCTGTCTGGGTATCGATAAGTCGTGCCGACAACGCGGCAAAATCCTGAGAGCCGCTGACCAATGCCAGATCTTCACGCAGCGGCTCGGAAAATCCGTCGACCTTCGGGTCCGTCATGTCGCCTTCGATGGTCAGGGCCAGGAATGTCTGCAAATCACGATACAAAGATTTGGCGTCGCCCAGTATGATGGCATCATCGGCATTGATCAGGCCAAATTCGGCAGCGCGCTGGAAAACGATGCCGGCATCGGATGACAGGATGTCTGGATGCTCACGGGCGTTCACCAGAACCAGATATTGCGCCAGAAAATCGACATCGACCTGACCGCCGCTGACCTGCTTGATCGCCCATATGCATGATGTCGCATATTGCTTCTCGATGCGACCGCGCATCTTGGCGATTTCCCCGGCAGTGGTCGTCCGGTCACGTTCGGAAATCAGGGTTTCGCGCACAATCTGCTCGACCGCGCTGCCGATGCTTCCGGTTGCGAAAATGACCCGGGCACGGACCAGCGCCATGTGCTCCCAGGTCCAGGCGGTTTCCTTGTAATACCGCTCGAAACCCTCAAGCGCCGTGGCGATCGGCCCTTTGTTGCCACTCGGGCGCAGCCGCATGTCGACTTCGTACAATGTGCCTTCGGCAGTCATTGAGGCGATGGCATTGATGATCCGCTGACCCAGTCTGCTGAAATACTGCGAGGCGGGCAGGGGCCTCTTGCCGTCCGAGATGATGTCCTGTTGTTCGGATGTGTAGATGAAAATGAGGTCGATGTCGCTCGACGGCGTCAGTTCGCGCGAGCCCAGTTTGCCGAGCGCCAGCGTGCAGAATTGTCCGCCGGGAACGGACCCGTGATTTTTTTCGAACTCGGAGATGGTCTGCGGGATCAGGGTCTGCAAAACGGCATCGGCGATGTCGCTGAAATAGCCGGCGGCTGCGCCTGCACTGATCAC
>JANRAT010000038.1 GCA_030727885.1 Rhodospirillales bacterium
CCAATGGCATGAGTTTTCTTGGCGCCGGGGTTCTGATTGATCTGCAGTTGGGCGACAACTGGATTATTCAACCGTCGTTTGCTCCGACCTGGTGGCGCGGCAAGACCAGGGATCTTGATCTTGGTTATGATCTTGAGTTCCGGTCGCGCCTGGAATTCGCCTATCAGTTCCCGGACAAGTCGCGGCTGGGTCTGGCCGTTTCGCACAGCTCCAACGGCGGTCTTGGTAATAACAACCCGGGGACGGAATCCATCATGCTCACGGTATCCGTGCCGACAACAATGTTCGGCCGTTGATCCAACTGGTTTTCATCCATTGATGGATCGCGACTGCGGATTGCCATGGCTGTTCAGCTGGTGTAGTCAAAACCCACGCGCCCGTAGCTCAGCCGGATAGAGCACCAGATTCCTAATCTGGGGGTCGTGGGTTCAAATCCCGCCGGGCGCACCATATTTCTGTCAGGCAAATCAGTAGGCATACTCCGTAAACACCGGATCGACGCTTTTGTCCCACAGGCGATGATACGCGGCCAGCAATTCGTCGGCCGGCGTCAGGCCGCTTTCTGCAGTCTGGAAAATCGGCTGCAGGAAATGACTTTCATCCATACCGACGCTGTCCAGGCGGTTGCGATTTTTCAGCCCGCGATGCGAGATGCAGAGCGCCTGGCAGGCCAATTCCCGCACCGTTGTATTGCGGAACGGCGTCTTGAGTGCGGTCCGCGGGACTTCATCGCGAAGCGCCTGGCGTTCTTCCGCAGTCCAGTCTTTGACCAGATCCCAGGCGGCGTTGCGCGCTTCATCGTCATACAGAAGACCGACCCAGAAAGCGGACAATGCACAGAGGCGCTTCCAGGGTCCGCCGTCGGCACCGCGCATCTCCAGATAGGTCTTCAGGCGTACTTCCGGAAAGGCCGTCGAGATATGGTCGGCCCAGTCTGAAAGCACCGGCTTGTGGCCCGGATAGGCCGGCAGTTTACCGTCGATGAAGTCACGGAACGACTGACCGGAGGCATCGATATATTTGCCGTCGCGATAGACAAAATACATCGGCACATCGAGCGCATAATCGACATAGCGCTCAAATCCCATGCCGTCTTCGAAGACGAACGGCAGCATGCCGCTGCGGTCCGGATCGACGTCGGTCCAGATATGGCTGCGGAACGACAAAAATTCGCTCGGCTTGCCGTTGCGGAACGGCGAGTTGGCCCACAGCGCCGTGGCGATCGGCTGCAGGGCCAGCGAAATGCGGAACATCTGCACCATCACCTCTTCGGAGCTGAAATCCAGATTGACCTGCACGGTGCAGGTTGACTGCATCATCTCAAGCCCGAGATTGCCGACCTTCGGCATGTAGTTGCGCATGATCTTGTAGCGGCCCTTCGGCATCCACGGAATCGTGTCGATCGGCCATTTCGGGCGGTAGCCAAGACCGATGAAGCCGATCCCCATTTCGCGAGCAATCACCTTGACCTGCTGCAGGTGGCTTGAGACTTCGTCGCAGGTCTGGTGAATGTTCTCGACGGCGGCGCCCGACAGTTCAACCTGACCGGCAGGTTCAAGCGAGACCGAGCCGCCATCCTTGGACGACAGCGCAATGACGTTGCCGTCTTCCATAACCGGCTCCCAGCCGAAACGGGTCAGCCGCATCAGCAACTCGCGAATGCCATCTTCTCCGTCATAGGTCAGCGGCTTCAGGTCGGACAGGCGGAACGCGAATTTTTCGTGCTCGGTGCCGATCAGCCATTTCTCAGGCGGTTTGCAGCCGCTTTCCATATAGCGGACAAGGACGTCCTTGCTGTCGATGGGGGTATCGTTCTTGGGGGCAGCACCGGACATTATGGTCTCCGATCAAGGGTTGTCGGTTGTATATCCGCAACAGACTGGCGAATTGCAAGGGCAGCTGTCGCGGCTGTTTCGGCACGGAGTATCCTGGGGCCAAGATCAGCGGCGACAGAAAAGGTCAGTTTGTCGAGGGCGTCAAGCTCATCGGCACTGAACCCGCCCTCTGGGCCGATCCAGAAAGCGAGATGCTCTGTGCCGCCGGCCAAGACACCGGCCAGAGGCTGTCCGTGGCCGGTTTCATCCAGATAGACGAGGCGGCGATTTTCCGGCCAGTTCGAGATGATTTCCGCAAACGAAGCCGGCTCAACGATTTCCGGCACACTGAGGCGTCGCGATTGCTCAGCTGATTCCATGGCTGTGGCCTGCAGGCGCTCGACATTCAATCTGCCCGATTGCGTGCGGTTGGTGATCGCCGGGATCAGTCGGCTGACCCCGAGTTCGGTGGCCTTTTCGATCAGGAAATCGGTGCGGTCCTTTTTCAGGGGCGCAAAGATCAGCCAGACGTCAGGGTCGACCGTCTGCTGGCGGCTTTGATGCTGCAACGAGACCACGCAGGCTTTCTTGTCGGCGACGGATATTTCCGCCAGCCACTCCCCATCCTTGCCGTTGAACAGCAAGAGCTGCTGGCCGGTGGTGCAGCGCATGACGTTAATAAGATAATGGCTCTGCGGTCGTGACAGTTGCAGCGCAGTTCCATCAGTAAGTGGATCGCTGACGAAAAGGCGAATTGAGGGTGTGTACGTGATTCTTGATTCCATGCACTGATTATCGGCCTGCCCGGGCCGGTCGTAAACCGTTGGTATTGTGCTTCACAAGACTTTCACCTTGACCCCTGTGTCAGGTATAAATGCCGAATGACGACTACAGGGCATCATTTTCACCAAGCGAGCGATATCCGGGCCGATGCCTGGATCATCAGGCTGGTACCCAGGGTATGGCGTCCCTATCTGCGCTTGATGCGTGTCGATCGGGCGATCGGCACGTGGCTGTTGTTGCTGCCTTGTCTGTGGTCAGTTTCGCTGGCCAGCCATGCACTGGCAGGGAGCCCCCCTGATCCTTGGTATGTCGTGCTGTTTTCTGTTGGCGCTTTTGTGATGCGAGGGGCCGGTTGCGTCGTCAATGACCTTTGGGACCGCGACATTGACGGTAAAGTGGCGCGCACCGCAGGGCGGCCGATTGCTTCCGGTGAAATCAAGGTTCGCTCGGCGCTGGCTTTTCTCGCCGGCCTGCTTTTGGTCGGACTTTTGATTCTTTTGCAGTTCAATGCCCCGACCATTGTGCTGGGGGTGGCGTCGCTGGGGCTGGTTGCCGTCTATCCGCTGATGAAGCGGATCACCTACTGGCCGCAGGCGTTTCTCGGTCTGACATTCAACTGGGGCGCCTTGCTGGCCTGGGCCAGTGTCGAAGGCGGGGTTGGCTGGCCGGCATTGCTGATTTATGCGGCGGGCTTCTTCTGGACGCTTGGATACGACACGGTCTACGGGCACCAGGACAAGGAAGATGATGTTCTGGTTGGCGTCATGTCGTCCTCGATCAAGCTTGGCCGCAACACCCGCCCATTTGTGGGCTTGGTTTATTTACTGACAGTGCTGCTGTTGTCCCTGGCCGGCGGGGCCGTCGATATCGGCTGGTTCTTTTATCTGATGCTTGGTGCAACGGCCGTGCAATTCGCATGGCAGGTGGTAACGCTGGACATTGACGATCCTAAAAACTGCCTGGCTCGCTTCAAATCGAATCGCGATGTCGGTTTGATGATCTTCCTGGGTGCTCTGCTCGGCTGACGCAGCCCCAATCCGGACATTCTGACATGCCGATCCTTGCGCTGCGATAGCGGCTGCTGTATGCACTAAAACAGTAAAATACTCGTATAAATAGTAATAAATACTTTAACGGGTGCTGCAAGTGTGCCCTTATTGGGCCTTTGTGGATGCCTAACCTATGTCGTGCGCGTTTGAGATCACCCTTGGAACGAAAGGAATAGAGAAATGTTGATCAGGAAAAAAACCGATATCAAACCGGTTGAAATCGCCAAGCCCGTCATCAAGTTTCCCTGTGCAGAAGAGGCGTGGTTCTGGTTCATGCGGTCGGAAAGGGCGCGCGCTGAGCGGGCCAAGTGCGAAAAATGGGACACGATCAATGATCGGCCCTGCCTGCCCGACGACATCTATCGATGCGTTGCGCAGCTATATCGTGAAGGCATCCTGTTTTATCTACACCTCGAGGTGATGGGCGAATACGGCTATCTGGACCGCTACCCGGATACGGAAGATGACCTTGAAGCCGTGGACTGGGTCATCTGGGTTGATGCCTTTGATATTCTCGAACCGTATCTGATCGACAAGGGGATCGTCGAATGTCCACCACAATTCTGATGCGGCCTTACGGCCATTCACTGGCCATCGTCGTCTTTGGCCCGTCGTCGCTGCGCTGTCTGAGCATGTTGAAGTCAGGGTATCAGCACTGTTTTGTTGCAACCTAGGACAGCGGGCAGTGGCACCTGATGAATCCGTTGTCGAACGGCACACAGATATCACTGCTGGGCTATGCCTGCCCGGACGAGATCATCACCGCGTTCAGGCACGTTGGCTACGACGCCCTTGCCGTGCAGCGCAGAGCCCCTGTGCAAAGTATCATGCCGCTGTCTCCTTATAGCTGTGTCGAAGCCGTCAAGCGTGTGCTTGGGATCCGTGACCGCTGGGTCATGACGCCTTGGCAGCTACGCAAGTATATTGAAAATTGAACGGTGAATTCAAATGTGTCTGAATCGCCGTTAGTTGTCTTCCGAGAGAGTCCAGATTTGTGCGTGCCCGCCTTCGTCATTAGGTCGCGGGATGATGCGGATGCGCTCGGTGATGCCGAGGTCGGTCATTTCCCGTTCAATGGCCAGCAGGGTGCCGGCCGGGTGATCGCACAGTGATGCGGCATAGGCGATTTCGCTTTGTGCGGCGGTCATCGCCATCAACATGTCCGGTGCGCCATAGTTTTTGAAAAGGTGAGCGGCAAGCGCGCGCGCAGCGGCTTCGGCCTCGTCATCCGGGGCAATGGAGACTTGCACAAACGTCGAATAGCCGAAGTTATCCAGGCCGAGCCAGCCGGATTTGAACGCGAGCTGGGCCTTGTTGTCCATCTCGGCGGGCGATGCATCAACGAAGGCGAAAGTCCCGGTTACGGCCAAGGTGCCCGGTTCTGACGCCTGATGAAAGACACGCGCATCGGATGGATCCAGACGGATGGTGCGGGGCAGTTTCATGATGCGCTCATGATGCTCTGGCAACGTGCCAAAGGTGCGCATAGGCGAACAGACCCGGTGTGCCGCCGGTATGGATGAAGACCGCAGCCCCGTCATCGGGCAGCATCCCTTGCTTAAGCAATCCCAAAAAACCATCAAAGGCCTTGCCGGTATAAACCGGGTCCAGCAGCAGGGTTTCACTCTTTGCTGCCCTGTCGATGGCGGCCATCGTGCCCGCTGTCGGCTTGCCGTAACCTTCACCGATATAGGCATCGGTGGTGATGACGTCCTGTTCCGTGACCAGCCCCGTTCTGCCCAGCATGTCGGCAAGATGACGGCTGCGTTTCACCACCCGGGGATGCTGCTGATCAGCATTGCGGCGGACACAAATGCCGAACACACGGGCGTTTGATCCATAATGACGAAAACCGGTCAGGATACCGGCATGGGAAATTGCGCTGCCGCTGGCGACAACCACGGTTTTCAGCGGAACCCCCAATGCCTCGGTTTGCGTGAGTATTTCCCGCGCGCAGTCGATGTAGCCGAGGCCGCCCAGCGGCGGATATTCAGGACCCAGATGAATGACATAGGGTTTGCCGCCCCGGGCACGTACGTCGTTTGCGATACGCTCAAGATTGTCATCGGCGGCAGCTTCATCCTCACCGACCGGGAAGCGGTGAATCGGCACACCAAGCAGCCGGTCGAGCAGCGTATTGCCAGTCTGATCCTGGCCGGGCGGCATGCCCTGGACCCGGTCTTCAAGCTGTATCTCGCACGCCCGTCCAAGTTTTCTGGCAGCGGCGGCACACATGCGGACGAAATTCGATTGCACGGCACCGGTGATCAGCACGGTATCGGCACCTTCGGCCAGTGCGGCACCGAAATAGTATTCCAGTTGCCGGGCCTTGTTGCCGCCCATGGCAAGACCGGTCAGATCATCGCGCTTAACATACAAATGCGGGTGACCACTTTGGCGCATGATCGCGTCGAGTGGGTCCATCGGTGTTGGTGCGTGCGCAAGGCGCGCGCGCGGAAATCCCAGAACGGGATCGTTCGTTAGCGACAACATTGAAAGTCTCCCCATAGAGTTTCAGTTTACTGACATGCGCCGACGCGTCATCCTGTTTCTTATGGTCAGTCAGATTCGCATTTTTTCGATGGTCTTGTTGCTGGCACTGTTTGCAGTGCCGCAAATGGTTTGCGCCCTGCAACCGGAAGTTCTGCAATCGGTGGTGCGGTTAAAACCCGATTGGCCGCTGGCAGCGCGCGGTCGGGATGCTACGGGTGCACCTCGCGATCCGCAGGGGACCGGCATTGCGGTTTTCCCTGGTGGCTACATCGCCACCAACGTTCACGTCATCGGGCAAGCTAAAAAAGTCGAAGTATTGATCGAGGACGGACGGCAGTTTGCAGCTGAAATTATCGGGCGGGACACGGCGACGGACATTGCCCTACTGAAAATTGATGCCGATCTGCCGCTGCTTGAGACCGCTCTGCAGCCGCAACTGGCGGAGCCTGTCTGTACCATCGGCAATCAGTTCGGGCTTGGGCTTTCAGTGACCTGTGGCGTCGTTTCGGCGATCGGGCGCTCGGGCATGGGGTTCAATCCGGTTGAAGATTTCATCCAGACGGACGCTACGGTCAATCCGGGCGGATCCGGTGGCGCTCTGATCGACAGACAGGGGCATCTGATCGGCATGGTCTCGGCGATCTTCACCAAGCAAAGCGATGCCGACATCGGTATCAATTTTGCCGTCTCTGTGCCGCTGCTGTACCGGGTCCTGGATGATTTGAAAAACCATGGCAGGGTGATCCGCGGCAAAGCCGGTTTCAAGGCCGCTGAACTGCCGCCTTCGCTAGCAGCACATCAAAGCGGGGTCATGATCGAAAGTGTTGAGGTCAAGGGGCCGGCATTTGCGGCGGGTCTGGAGGCCGGCGATGTGCTGGTCTCGGTCAATGATCGGAAGGTGACGTCACTGTCATTGTTGGAAACCCTTTTGTTCATGATCAGGCCGGGCGAGCCGGTATCGCTGCAAACCCGGCGGGGGGCCGAAGATCGCCCGGTGACCGTGACGCTTGGCGGGTCTTGATGAGGGTACTTGGTCCAGAGGATGTGCGGCCACTTTCGCTTTTAGAAGAAAGTACATTGCAGAACATGTACGCCGCCGGTAACCGCGTTTTGAATTGTCATCAGATATGGATGGATTAGGGCAGCAATGTGGTTGCCGAAATGCTGTCGGAGGTGCCTGAATTCTATCAATGGGATCACCATCCGACCGGCGACGTCTACGACTGGCAGAGCCATTCCCAGTATTTCTATCATGCCCATCCACCCGATGTACGAGGTAACGCATGGGGAGATGAGCATGGACACTTCCACACGTTTCTCCGGCCGCTTGGTTTTCCGAGAGGGATTGAAGCTTCAACTGAATCGGGCCCCGATGTCAGGAAACAGGATCATCAGGACATATCGCATCTGGTTGCGGTCTCGATGGACAACACAGGGATGCCGGTCAGGCTGTTCACGACCAATCGTTGGGTCACGGGCGAGTCCTGGTATCCGGCATCAAGCGTCAAACAGTTCCTGTCCCGCTTTATGGTCAACCATGCCAGTCCATCGCTTGCGGCCAATATCTGGCTCAGCAATTTATTGATGTTGTATCGTCCGACCATCAACGCACTGCTTGATGCCCGTGATGCGGTCATCGCAGATCATGATGTCAGTGAGGCGGAATGTCCGGTCTTTGAAGATCGCAATCTTGAAGTGACGTCGATCATCGATATCGATGTTGAGCGTCAGCTCGCCGACATTGAAGCCGCCTTATGAAACGGCAATCGCCCCTTCAGCGGCGAATGCCTTGATCTGATCTTCGCTGTAGCCGTATTCGCCGAGGACTTCGGCTGTATGCTGTCCAAACACCGGCGCTCCTGTTGCGACCTTGCCCGGAGTTTCCGACAGCTTGATCGGCAGACCCAGTGTTTTGACCGGACCTAGCCTGGCGTGCTCGACAGTCGGGATCATGCCGCGCGCCTGAGCGTGAGGGTCTTCGAACATTTCACAGACGTCCAGCACCGGGCCAGCCGGGACGCCGGCTTTTTCAAGCCGGTCCAGCCATTCCGACTGGCTTTTCTTTTTGAAGACAGGTGTCAGTACGCCTTCAAGCGCCTTGAGGTTTGTCATGCGATCAGTGTTGGTAACGAAGCGCGGATCGGCAGCGATCTCGGGCACTTCCATGGCGTCCAGCAGACGCTCCCAGTTGCGCTGGTTGGCAGCACCGATGGTGATCCAGCCATCCATGGTTTCGAAAGCCTGATAGGGACCGTTCAGCGGATGCGCCGAGCCCATTGGCCCGGGCGCTATGCCGGTCGCAAGCGCTATGGCGCTCTGCCAGTAGGTGTGCACAATGCCTGCTTCAAACAGGGACGTGTCAACCATCTGCCCTTCGCCGGTCTTCAGTTTGTGGACGTATGCGGACAACACACCGAGAGCCGCCAATATGCCGGCGGTGATATCCGTCACCGGGGCGCCGACCTTGCAGGGTGGCCGACCGGGGCCTTCGCCGGTAAATGACATCAGACCGCTCATTCCCTGGGCGATAAGATCGAAGCCGCCGCGGTCGGCATAGGGGCCGGTGCGACCGAAGCCGGAGATGGTGCAATAGATTAGACCGGGGTTGGTCTTGCGAAGATCCTCATAGCCGAGGCCGAGCTTGCTCATGGTGTCACGTCGATAATTTTCCGTGACCACGTCGGCTTCACTCAGCAGCTTCTTGAGGATCGCCTTGCCGCTCTCGGTTTTCAGATCCAGCGCAATGCCGCGCTTGTTTCTGTTCATCATCATGTAGGCTGCCGACTCGCCGTCAATATCTGGCGGCAGAAAGCGCCTGGAATCATCACCGCCCGGAATCTTTTCGACCTTGATGACTTCGGCGCCGAGATCTGCCAACATCAGGCCACACACGGGGCCGGCCATGATGTGGGCAAGCTCGATCACTTTTACGCCGGCCAGCGGGCCGAAAGATTGCGTCATTGGATAACTCCCCTGTATCAGCGTCCTTTGAACGCCGGCGTTTTTTTGTTCAGGAATGCCTGATAGCCGGTCTGGAAATCCTCGGTATCAAAGCAGGCGTAGGCTTCTTCGATTTCTTCGGGCGTCAGCGGTGCCGGGTCTTCCAGCCGCTGCAGGAACTTGCGGTGCCAGCGATGCACCAGCGGTGCCCCCGCGGCAACGCGCTCAGCTGCGGCGCGGGCTTCGGTCATAACGCAATCATCGGTGACGATGCGCGAAACGACGCCGAGGCGCTGTGCCTCTTCGGCATCGAAGACGCGGCCCTCAAGCAGAATTTCAAGTGCCGTGCCGGCACCGACCAATGATTTCAGCGCACCGATTTCGTGATAGCCCATGACCAGACCGAGCTTGGAGATCGGCACGCCGAAGCGGCTGCTCTCGCCACAGATGCGGATATCGCAGAGCCCGGCGATTTCCATGCCGCCGCCGACACAGATGCCGCGTATGGCGGCGACCTTCGGATGCGGACAGTCGCGCATGGCGTCGATATTACGCGCCATCAATGCACCATAGACCGACGCCTGTTTCGAGTTGGAGCGATCGGTCTCGAATTCGGAAATATCATTGCCCGGACTGAAGGCCTTGCCGCCGGCGCCGGTCATGACGATGCAGCGCACGCTTTCGTCAGCGGACAGTTCGCGAAACAGATCGCCGAGCCGGCTCCACATGGTTTTGGTCAGCGCATTCAGTTTGTCGGGTCGGTTCAGCGTGATCGTGACGATGTTCAGATCGTCACGATCAACGAGGACATGATCAACACTCATGACGGTCATTCTGCCGTTTCGGCAAGGAAGTCCATCGCTGCCTGACAGCCGCCCTTGGTGATCGGCACGCCGGCCAGCGCCAGACCCATTTCGACACCGGACAGTGTCGCCATCAGGGTCAGGTCATTGAAGTGGCCGAGATGACCGATGCGGAACACCTTGCCTTTGACTTTGCCGAGGCCGGTGCCGAGCGACATGTCGAACTTGTCGAGAATGATCGCGCGGACCTTGTCGGCATCGTGGCCATCGGGCAGCAGCACGCCGGTCAGCACCGGGGAATGTTCTTCCTCGACCTGACAGAGCGTTTCAAGCCCCCAATATTCGACAGCAATGCGGCAGGCCTTGGCGTGTCTTTTGTGGCGGATGAAAACATTCTCCAACCCTTCCTCGTCGAGTAGCATCTTGAGGGCTTCTTCAAGGCCGTACAGCAGGTTGGTCGCCGGCGTGTAGGGG
>JANRAT010000039.1 GCA_030727885.1 Rhodospirillales bacterium
CTGCTATACGGCGAGCGTCCCAGCCGCTAACTACGGCTTCCGAGATGTATTCTATGTATTTCCTTCGGGGAGCAAAGCGAATTCACGCCCTTGTGAGGATTTTAAACGTCACTGTTGCAAAATAAGCACAACAGACCGGAACCCAAGCCACGCCTCGCTTTTTAACCATAAGGGCTCTATCCGTGACAAAAAGGACTCAATTGGTGTCGGAGTTCCGCACCATGTCCATATATAGGTGCAATGACAGTGCGTTTAGTTAACGGCATACCCTTGGGCTGGGCCTTCATGTATTTAAAATTAAATCCCGACAATCCCGCCTTTGGCGCATTTTATCATGCCGCACCTTTGCAAAAGTCGCACAAATGACTACATCATGACTCATGGCGTCTAATAATCCGATTCGCAGGCAGTTCAATTTGCGAATCGGCAAACCCATTCACGGTATATGACGGCTAAGACGGTTCGTTCTGTGCCTTATTCCGAGGAGCCATTCATTCATGAAACTCTCAGACCCGAAACTTTTCCACCAGCAATGCTATATAAATGGCGCCTGGGTTGATGCCTACAGTGGCGAGACCATTGATGTCACCAACCCGGCAACCGGCGAAAAGCTGGGCACGGTCCCCAAGGCCGGAGCCGCCGAAACCCGACGCGCCATCGAAGCCGCCAATGCCGCATGGCCGGCCTGGCGTGCCAAGACCGCCAAGGAACGCTCGGCAATCCTGCGCAAATGGTTCGAGCTGATGATGGCCAACCAGGACGATCTCGGCATTCTGATGACCGCCGAGCAGGGCAAGCCGCTGGCCGAAGCCAAGGGTGAGGTCGCTTACGCCGCATCGTTCATCGAATGGTTCGCCGAGGAAGGCAAACGCATCTATGGTGATACCATCCCGCAGCATGGCGCCGACAAGCGGATCGTCGTGATCAAGGAACCGGTCGGTGTGGTTGCCGCCATTACGCCCTGGAACTTCCCGGCGGCTATGATCACCCGCAAAGCCGGACCGGCGCTGGCCGCCGGCTGCCCGATCGTCATCAAACCGGCGACGGAAACCCCCTATTCCGCGTTTGCCATGGCCGAACTGGCCGACCGCGCCGGCGTACCGAAAGGCATTATCAATGTCATCACCGGGGCTTCGCGCGAAATCGGTGGCGAGCTGACGTCCAATCCGATCGTTCGCAAGCTGACCTTCACCGGGTCAACCGAAGTCGGCAAGATCCTGCTCAAGCAGTGTGCAGACACCGTCAAGAAGGTGTCGATGGAACTGGGCGGCAATGCCCCGTTCATCGTTTTCGACGATTCCGATCTGGATGCTGCGGTGATTGGCGCGATGGCGTCGAAATATCGTAACACCGGGCAAACCTGTGTCTGCGCCAACCGGATCTACGTGCAGGACGGCGTTTACGATGAGTTCCTGACCCGCTTTGCCAAGGCGATTTCAGCCATGAAGGTTGGTGACGGTCTTAAAGGAGCGACACAGCAGGGACCGCTGATCAACATGGCTGCCGTCGAAAAGGTCGAGGAGCACCTGAAAGACGCCACCGACAAGGGTGCCCGCGTCGTCATCGGCGGTCACCGCCATGCGCTGGGCGGCACCTTCTTCGAGCCGACCCTGATCGCCGACGTCACCCAGGACATGAAAGTTTCGAAAGAAGAAACTTTCGGCCCGCTGGCGCCGGTGTTCCGCTTCAAAACCGATGCCGAAGTCGTCAAATGGGCAAACGATACGGAATTAGGCCTGGCCGCTTACTTCTATTCCCGCGATATCGGCCGCATCTGGAAAACAGCCGAGCAGCTGGAATACGGCATTGTCGGCATCAATGAAGGCATCATCTCGACCGAAGTGGCACCGTTCGGCGGCATGAAGGAATCCGGCATGGGCCGCGAAGGCTCCAAGTACGGGATCGAGGATTAT
>JANRAT010000040.1 GCA_030727885.1 Rhodospirillales bacterium
AGAAACGCCGCCTCGGCGACGACGCGCTGGAACCGCACCGCATCAAGTACAAGCCACTGACGCGCTAAAATGCATTCACCTCTTACAAGGGAATGACAATGAGTGGAGAAGCCTGCGTACGGCCTCGCCCGTCAGTTCAATGGTTTGAGCGCCGGCTGTGGCTGCATTTCTAGTATGCCCAGTTCATTGAAACCACCCAGAATGGCGTCAATCGCGATGGTCGCCAGAATGATCCCCATGACGCGGCTGACGATGCTGGCACCCGTATTGCCGATGAGGCGATGCACATAGGTTGCGCCAAGCAACAGTATCAGCGTCAGAACAAGCACGACGATCAGAATGCCCGCCGTTATCGCCTGCTCAATAACCGGCTGGCGGTGATTGTCCGTCAGCACGACGATGGCCAGCATGGCCCCGGGTGATGCAATCGATGGAATGGCCAGCGGGAAAACGGCACCCGCCAGATGATCGCGCCCGGCCTCTTCGATTTCGCTTTGCGGTTTGGAATCACCAAAAATCATCATCAAGGCGAACAGGAACAAAATGATCCCGCCGGCAATCTGGAATGAGCCAAAGCGCAGTCCAAGCGTTTCCAGAAGAATCTGGCCACCGGCAAGGAAGGCGAGCAGAACCAGTCCTGCGATGAATACCGCCCTGACAGCGTAGCGCCGGTGCAGGTTTTTTGGTACCGACGCGACTGCAAACAGGAACACGGGGATAGAGCCCACAGGGTCGATGACAACCAGCAGCGTAATGAACTCGCGTAAAATACTTGTCCAATCCACCTTCTGATTCCTTGTTGCTGCTGGTTATGGGGCGCTGATTTATTAATAGCGGAAATTATTTGCAGCTTCCATAGTGCCGAGACGTCAGCCCACCATGAACACGTCATAGCGCGTGGATTTGCCGAGGATCTGATGCGAGAAATCGCCGATACCCTGCATCGGGCCGGCCCGCAGCGGCCATTTCAGCACGACCCGTTTGCCGGCTGTCGCCAGTGCGGTCTTCATGAGTTCTGCGGCATCCGGGTCCGAGCCGACGATCTTGCGGAGCAGCCGCATTTCATTTTTGACGAGCGCCGTTTTCGTTCGTTCCGGGTGCATCGGGTCGACCAGCACCACGTCCGGCGAAAGCCCCGGCAGCAGGTCTCTGGCATCACCAAACATCAGGGTCATGCGGCTGATCACGGCGGCGATATCACCGCCGGCGTCCCGGGCGCGGTCCATGCCTTCCTGCAATAGTCCGTGCATGACGGGAGAGCGCTCAATCAGCGTCACCTCGGCACCCAGCGAGGCCAGCAGGAAGGCATCCCGGCCAAGCCCCGCCGTGGCATCGACGACCGTCGGCGTATGGCCGCCTTTCATGCCGACAGCCCGGGCCAGTGCCTGACCGCGGCCCCCTCCGAAACGAAAACGATGCGCAACCGCGCCGCCTGTGAAATCACAGATCAGGCTGTCTTCCTGTGGGGTCTTTTGCTTGCGTATCATTTTGATCCTCTGCTGGATGAAATAGATACGCCAATGCAAAAAAAGCCAACATCAGAAAATGCCGGGCCCGGCATCCGGGCCCGGCATGTGCACACTTCTCCCGAAGTCCGGTCAGAGCAGATACGTTGCCGCCGCCACATAAAGCGGGATGCCGATCAGCAGGTTGAACGGGAACGTCACGCCGAGCGGCAGGGCGACATAAAGCGCCGGTGCGATATCGGGCATGGCAATCCGCATTGCTGCCGGCACCGCAATGTAGGACGCCGAAGCCGACAGCGTCATGAACAGCACGGCATCGCCGGCGGACAAGCCGATCAACTCTGCACACATGAAGCCAAGGCTGGCACCAATCAGCGGCATCATGCAGCCGAAGGCCAGCGGCCCCGCTGCCAGC
>JANRAT010000041.1 GCA_030727885.1 Rhodospirillales bacterium
CTCCTGCAGCGGTTGCAGCAACTCGAAAATTATCACAGCCTTTTCCGGTGTCAGGTCCTTGGCCAGCACATCGATCTTCTCAAGGGCATCCTTGAAGTCCCGCATAGTCTGAGGATAGTCGGAATAAGCCCCCGCAATGCGTGCGATCCGGCCATGGGTCAGAATGTTGTGGCGACTCCACAGAATATCCAGCCGGCTTCTCATCATTGCCGCATTTTCAGCATTCGGATCGCGGATATAGATTTGCGTGATGTTCATGAAATCGAGCACGCGGCCTTCGCCCTGGCTGACCGCCCAGACCCCTTGGGCAATCGTCGATGATTCTAGGCTTGTCTGAATTTCCCGCAGTTGGGAAATACCGAACAAAGCCCCCATCCCCAAGAGGGCGGCAATCATGGCAAACAGATAGTTGAACCGATAGATGCGCGGAAACGTCATTGAACGGTAAGCCGCTTCAGCTGCCAGACCGCATGAGAGACCTTGTCCTGGACGTTGAGCTCGGGATGCTGGGTCCACGGATAGATGATCCAGAGCGGCCCCTTGTCGCGGGGTGTCAGGATCTCGCCGTTCATGGAATACGCCAGAATGACATTGTAGTCGGTGAAATCGGCCATCGGCACAAGGCTGCTGTATTCATCAAGGGCGACAGCGTTGACCTGGGTCCCCTTGGCACCGGCAGCTTTTAGAATGTCGCGGACCAGTATACCTTCGAAGTTGACTAAACCGTCGGTCCACGATGTCGTCGTGCTCATTTTGTGAATGCCGAGTTTTTTCAGCATATCCATATCGAAGCGTGCCTTGTTGTCACCGTTGTCCTTGCTGATCGCGCCATCGACGGTCAGAACAACGGGGCCGCTGGGTGGCGGCAAACCGCCGGCAGAGAGCGGGCCTGCGCAACACAAAGAAAAGATGACCGCGATTGCCAATGCCCGAAGAGATTGCCGCATTATCCACCCCTACACTGCAAACCCGGTTTTCGACCGCGTTCAGGATTAGTCCTGTATTTATACGATATTAATGCCTGCATTACAAAAACAACGCCCGGGATCAATTGCACCCCTCAAACAGCAAAAAAGTGCCACAAATCTTGTGACACTCTTTTGAAGTCTCAGCACCGGGCTGAAGATTATTTGGCTCTGGAGGGCACCATAATCATTGCTTCGCCGTCGACGACAACCTTGCCGGCAACGAGGCACTGGGTTTTCAGTTCGATGAACTTTTTCTCAGGGATCAGATTGGTGATCGTGCAATGTGCCTGAACGGTGTCACCGGCTTTGACCGGGGCCTTGAAGCGCAACGCCTGACTGACATAAATGCAGCCCGGTCCCGGCAATTTCGTGCCGATCACGGTCGAAATGAAGCTGGCTGACAGAATTCCGTGCGCGATGCGGCCCTTGAACATGGTCGCCGAGGCGAATTCTTCGTTCAGGTGGACCGGATTGGTGTCGCCTGAAATGCCTGCAAACAAAACGATATCGGCTTCGGTGACGGTTTTCGCGAAAACATCGGTCATACCGACTTCGAGATCTTCGAAGTAATAACCGTTCAACTTGTCCATGGGATTGGCCATCTGGTCCATCTGGAATATCCTTATACGATTCTTGCGGGAACGTCGCTTTTGCAATGATGCTGCAATGCAATATAAACTGCCGATGCGACGACAGCAAGCAAGCCTTGCCGGATGCATGCAGGGCAGCAAAACAGATCGATAGAACGGATTTTTATGCGAAACCTGACCGTTAAAACCCTCGCCACATCGTTGATATTGATGATTTGCGGCCTGTTCAGTGTACCGGCGCAACTGTCGGCGGCACCGCCTGAATTATCATTTCCCCTGAAGTGCACCCTTGGCGAAAGCTGCTGGCTGGTGAATTTCGTCGATCGCGACCCCGGCCCCGGTTACACGGACTTTGAGTGCGGCGCGTTCAGCTATAACACCCACAAGGGCACCGACATCGCCATCGCAGATGATGCCCAGATGCGCCGGGGCGTTGCCGTGCTCGCCGCCGCACCAGGCCTTGTGCTGGGGACCCGTGACGGCATGCCCTACAACACCGCCCCCGGTGGCAAAATCACCGATGGTCGGGAATGCGGCAACGGGCTGGTCATCGATCATGGCGATGGCTGGACCACGCAGTACTGCCATATGCAGTCCGGCTCGCTGACTGTCGTCAAAGGATCAACCGTCGAGCGGGGCACCGTTTTGGGCCGCATCGGCCGTTCCGGACAGACGGAATTTCCGCATCTGCATATCTCGGTCAAGCATGACGGCACTGTCATTGATCCTTTTACCGGCGACAGCAACGTCGGTCTTTGCAAGGCCGATGCGGATACAAGCGGCAGCCTGTGGGCGGAACCGATCCGGAGCACGCTGCGTTATCCTGGACCGCAGCCCTATCATCTGGGCTTTACCGACACGAGGGTCGACATCGAAGCCGTTCGTGCCGGCAAGCTGAATGAGACGCGCTTTGCCGCCACATCTCCGGCGCTGATTTTCTGGTCCGAAATTTTCACCCTGAAGGCCGGTGACCGAATCACGGTCAGCCTGCGGGCACCGGACGGCAGTACCATCGGCACGAACGCGTATACCGTGCCAAGTCCGAAGGCCCGGCTGGCGATGGCCGCAACCGGCAAAAAAAGCGGCCCGACATGGCCAGTCGGCACTTATGTGGGACAGATCGACATCACCCGGGGCGGCATAACCGTCAGCAAAAGCCTGAAGGCGACGGTTGAATAAGCCTGACCTGCGGCCGGAATGCCGCAGACCCGTAGCAGCTTGAGACGCTATTTTTCGGATGCCTTCAAGGTATTGCGGTGCATTGTGTAGAGCGTACTAGCAACAATGATACCGGCCCCAGACAAGGTCCAGACGGTCGGCGTTTCAGCAAAAAAGATCATCCCGATCACGCCGGCATAGAGCAGGCGGGTGTATTCCATCGGCGCAATCGCCGCCGCTTCACCGACCCGCAATGCCTGGATAAACAGCCATTGCATCATCGACATCAGCCCACCGATCATCAGGATGTAAAACATTTCGTCGAGGCTCGGCATGACCCAGAGAAAATAGGCCGGGATCGACATGAACAGGGTAATGGATACGGAATGAAAGACCAGGATGGTCGACGGTTTGTCGATTTGCGTCAGTTTGCGCAGGATGATCTGCACGGCTGAAACAAACAGCGCCGAAACGATCGCCATCAGGGCATAGATATTAAAATTTTCCGGATCAGGCCGAATGATGACGATGACACCGACAAATCCAATGATGATACTGGTCCAGCGGCGTATGCCGATGACCTCGTTCAGAAAAATGATCGCCAGAATGGTCGTAAAAAGGATCCGCGCAAAGGAAATCGCGGTCACTTCTGCCAGCGGCATGTTGACGACCGCCGAGAACCCCAGATACATGGCGCATATCGACAGCGCGGCGCGCATGAAATGCATGCCGTAGATGTTGGATTTGAAGACCGTCGCGCGGTTACGGAAGATTACCGGTGAAATGATGATCAAAACGAGAATCTGGCGCACGAACAGAATCTCGATCACCGGAATGGTTTGTCCCACATGCTTGATCAGGGACGACATCATCACCGAGACCAGAGACGCGACAATAACAATGATGGATCCGCGTACGTTACCGGGCAGCGCCTGCCAACGTTGAATATAATCTTGCATGGTGCGCAATTTCTGCCGGCTGCCGGTCCGAAAAGAACCGGCAAGGTTTACCAAGAGACGGCTTGTCTGCAACGACTATAGGGAACCCGTCCTGTTCAGGAAAGATCAAGTCTGACGCTGGCCAAGGACACGAAAAACGGCGGGTAATGCGGCTGTCCGACAAACGCTCTCAATCAAACGTGCCCTTGCCGGTCCAATCCTGAAGGTATGGTTCGGGCACCAGATCGTTGTTCTGCCAGCTGATAAAAAGCAGTGCCACCCAGTCGGTGCGTTGCGAAAAGCTGAAAACCGGATCAGCAGACTGATGCAGGGCACCCGTTTTGGCATCGTAACTGGTGATCGCCAGTTTCACGACGCCCTGCTGACGGTCTCGCTTGAACAGCGCCAGTTCGGGAAACTGCAACGGTCCGACCAGCGGGATCGGTATCGGGAATCCGGGTATGCCGAACAGGAACGTCTTGCGGTCAATGGAGGACGCACCGATGCGCGGCTCCAGGACCAGATCGGCCCCGTCGCGCGTCGCGGCCATCATGCCGCCGCTACGCAGTACCCGGTCGCGGATTGTCGCCACCAGATATTTGCTGTCCGTGCCTTCTGCGTATTTATCTTCAACAAAGACCTTTGAATCCTTGGGAATTTCCAGCGCCAGCGCCGCGCCGACGCGGTCCATGGCAGCAGAGAACAGCAGCTGTTCCGTCGCCGAATGATCCGGCTGGGTCTCCCGCGCAAAGCTGCAGGCGGCAAGCGATACGGCAAGTGCGGCGATAAAAAGGGCGCGAACCATGGTCAGCATCTGTGAGGCCTAAGGTCAAAACGAGCATTTAGGGACAAGAAAGCGGGAATCCAAACCATTGAGCGCACCGCTGATTAGGAGTGCACCCAATCATCGCACCCCGTCAAGCTTAACCGTGCCTGCAGGGTCTCACTTACATGATAACAAATGGATTCCAGGGGGCCGGCGACGCGCAATGTTGATGTTTCCGGCCCCCTCCCCAGCCTCAGTTTGCGGTTGCGGGATTAATCTCAGCCGAAATTTCCGTCACGGAGTCTGCCGGAAATCCACCTTGCCTGGCATGCTTGTAAATCGCGGCTGCACTCTCGGCTTCGTGGACACAGTAAATTTTATCGCCGGCGACGTAACTTGTGTTCCATGTATAGGGCTCCCCAAGACCGGCAACCACTTCATTTGACTTCGCTGAAATCTCTTTCAGTTCGTCCGGCGTCAAATTGCTGGCTCCCGGAATGTTTCGTTCAATGATGAATTTAGGCATCGTTCGCTCCTTGGTTTGTGTGTGAATGACATCAATGTGACCGGCCTGCATGTGCGGCACCGTTAGACAGATAAAAATTGATGATTAATCTGATCACACGCCCCGTCACACGAACCGATGTCGCAATGGGCAATTAATGAATCAGATCGGAAAGACTTAATGGGTTTATCAATTCAACTTCTCGGCAAACCCGGCATCTATGACTCCAGTCCCGCGTTACAGCCTGTAAGAGGACATCAATCGTGGGCTTTACTCGCGCGCGTCCTGCTTTCAGAGCGGCCTATTTCGCGCCGTCAATTAGTCTCGGAATTATTCCCCGATACGGATGATCCTCTTGGCGCGCTGCGTTGGTGTTTGGCGGCGCTTCGCAAGGCGATCGGCAGCCGGGATGCCCTGACCGGCGATCCCGTCGTCGCTAATTTACCGAACGACACAGATGTTGATGTGAAAAATCTAGAAGCGGGAAGCTTGTCGGCTTCAAGGGCGAACGATCTTCTCGAAGGCATCGAGCCACGCTGCAGTGCAGAGTTTTCAATATGGCTGCTTGTCGAACGTGAGCGACTGGCCACTATCATCGATAACCAGATTCGCCAGGAGACCCTCGCCAAAATTTATGCCGCTCGGCATGATTACGTGGAAGCCGGCCATTGGTTTACGGAAGCAAGGACGCGGTGCCTGCGCGAGACCGACAGCTATGCCGCTTTATACGTGCGGATTTTAAGCGATCAAACGGAAGCCTTGTTAGATGAAGGCAAAAGAACTGAAGCGCAGCCGGTGGCGCGAGAACTGTTACAGGCAGCAGCCCGTGCAAACATGGACGGGGACATCAAAAGCGCGGTGACTTTAATAGAGGCACTGTCTTAGCGCACTTGGCGCTGATGCGGACGGGGATTAAAATAAATTACCAGGTGCTGATGAATTTTTTGATTATGTTTGGCTTAGCAAGGGTCTCTTCTTCATTGCGCCTTGGAGATTTCAACCTTAGCCATTTTTTCCAGTGTGCGCGCAAGATCAGTGATGTCGCTATCGCGGCCCAGTTCTGTCATACATTGTCTGTACAGGGTGCGGATATTCGATCCTAACCACATCGGCGCATCGAATAACTCTGCCTCTTGCCGCCAGAGTTCAAGGTCTTTTTCGATGATGTACATGGCAGCGCCGTAGTCAAACGCACGGTTAAGAACGTGGTTGGGAATTTTGACTTCCGTAGCGGTATTGCGGCCTGACGAGGAATTTATGACTTCGATCATTTGATGAGCATCCAACCCAGCCTTCGCACCCAAAGTCATCGCCTCGAGTGCAATCGCAAGGTTGCCAAATGAAATGATGTTATTCACAAGTTTCATCGTCTGGGCGGCGCCAGGTTTTTCACCAAGATACGTCGCCTTTCCAGCGATCACTTTAAATATTGGTTCCATGGTGTCGAACGTCTCTTTATCTCCCGAGCACATTATGCCGAGTGTGCCTGCGGTCGCACCGGGAGGACCACCGGAGATCGGGGCGTCAAGAAAAGCTCTGCCTGATTTTGCGATGGCGTCAGCCGTTTCGACCGAATACGGACTTCCAAACGTTCCAAAGTTGACAACGGCTCTGGCACGATCTCCCGCTAAAACGCCATCCGTACCAAACACAACCTCGTTAGCGGTGACAAGGTTCGGAAGGCAGTATATGACGATATCGGCCTGGCTCGCCGTCTCTTTAGCGGTTTGCGCAACAGTTGCCCCGCGTTGCGCTAAAATATCGGTGGCGACGGCATTGGTGTCACAAACCACCAAATCGTGACCAGCATTCAATATATTGGTAGCTATAGGGCGGCCCATTGCGCCGATGCCAATAAACCCAAAGCGCATTTATTGCCTCCAAAAGTCGACTGAAAACTGACCATAACAGACAAGTAAGTTTATTGCTAAAAAAGTTATCTTGACCCTGCTTAGCCTGTATTCATGTAACATTTAGACTTAAGTTTTCTGCTTCTGGCTGGAACCGGAAGTTCACAATCGCAGCCCATTCTGACTGTAATTCGAAATTATTGCGGACATAGCAGGGAGAACATTCTTTTATGAACCATGCCTTGGAAAAATCGCAATCCCCTTCCCCACACGCCGCTAAACCCCTTTCCGCCGAACCAGCGGCGGTTTCACGCGCAAGGATCGGCGTTTTGCGTCAGCAGTGCGGGGTTTTCTGCCGCGCGCTGGCTTCGGTGTACCGGCGGCCAGAAAATCCTCGTCACGAAACAGCGGCGGCGAGGGTGGCGGCAGCTTTTTCAACGCCTCGCGACGGCGGATGCTGTCCAGGGTGCGCTTGACGGTGGCATGCCGGTCCGGACGTCTGCGGACTTTTTCATAATGCATCTGGCCGATCTGATCGAGCTCACGACGGATCGCATCAAGCCGTTTGGACTCGCCCAGTGTGCGCACATACGCGGCAAGGGTCCACGGATTGGCCGGTGAAGAACACAGCCTTCTTGCATCGCACCATGCAACAAAGGCCTGCCAGCTTCTGATTTTAGCAGCTGACGTCAAATAATCGGTCCTTTAAAAATGCGCCGTACACCCATATTAATGACACCCTCAAACAAGAAAACATCATCCAGGCAAGGAAACAGAATAGCATGTCAAAACGCGCCATCAAAATAGCAGCAATCCCGGGCGACGGGATCGGTCCCGAAGTTATCGATGCGGGCATGGAAGTCCTGATGGCCATTGCCGGACGTGATGGCGGTTTCGACATCAAATCCGAACGCTTCGACTGGAGCTCGCAGCGCTATCTCGACAAAGGCGACTTCATGCCCGAAGACGGCCTTGCAACGCTGCGCGGGTTCGATGCCATTCTGTTTGGCTCCGCCGGTGATCCGCGCGTGCCGGATCATATCACGCTTTGGGGGTTGCGGCTGAAAATCTGCCAGACCCTTGATCAGTACGCCAATGTAAGGCCCTCGCGCCTGCTGCCGGGCATAGAAGGGCCATTGAAAGGCGTCACCTCCAAGGAACTGGACTGGGTCATCGTCCGCGAAAATTCCGAAGGCGAATACGCCGGGGTCGGTGGCCGCGTGCATCAGGGCCTGCCCGAAGAAGTCGGCATGGATGTCGCCGTATTTACCCGCTCCGGTGTCGAACGCATCCAGCGCTTTGCCTTCGAACTGGCACGGTCCCGTCCACGCAAGCTTTTGACGCTGGTCACCAAGTCCAACGCACAACGGCACGGCATGGTGTTCTGGGATGCCGTCTTTGAGCAGATCAAGGGCGACTATCCTGACGTCACGACCGACAAGATGCTGGTCGATGCGATGACCACGCGGATGGTTCTGAAACCGGAAAGCATCGACACCGTGGTCGCCACCAACCTGCATGCCGATGTGCTGTCTGATCTGGCAGCGGCGCTGTCCGGCTCGCTCGGCATTGCACCGACCGGCAATCTGCGCCCGGAACGTGACGCGCCGTCGATGTTCGAGCCGATCCACGGTTCCGCCTTCGACATCATGGGCAAAGGCATTGCCAATCCGCTCGGCACATTCTGGTCCGGTGCCATGCTTCTCGAGCACGAGGGTGAGGCGGCCGCGGCGGCACGCCTGATGCGGGCGATTGAACGCGTCACCGGCGAAGGCAAATACCTGCCCCGCGATCTTGGCGGCAAGGCCTCAACCCGCGAGGTTACCGACGCCGTGCTTGAAGCGATCCAGCAGGACAATGCATGAGCCCTCACCGGGGTGTGATTTGCACCAAGGCTGCAAACAACGGTTAAATGTTTGCATGATCCGGATATCGCTTTCTGTTTTGGGCTTGCTGGCATTGTTGAATGCGGCGGCGGCCTATGCCGATGCCGTGCTGCCGATCCGACCAGATCTCAACCCGGCCCGGTGGGAGACGCTGCACTTCAAGGGCATTCCGGAAACATCCTTTAGACTGGTGGACGGTGGAGCGTTGGAGGTGCTGGCCGACAAAAGCGCCAGCGTGCTTTATCTGAAGATCGCCGACACGCCGGTTCCGGCAACCCGGCTTTCTTGGGAGTGGCAGATGGTTGAGAGCCTGCCGGCGACCGACCTCACGAAGACCAGCGGTGATGATCGCAATCTGTCGCTCTATGTGGCCTTCTCCGACAACTCGATGATGTCCCGGGTCAAGGCAATGGTTTCTCCGCTCAGCGCCGGTAACGTGATCAATTACATCTGGGGCGGGGCGTAACCGCTTGATATTGCGCATCCCTACTTTCCAAAGACCGGGCGGCTGATCGTTAAGCGGATGGCCGATGCCCCGACCGGGGTCTGGTTTGCCGAAACCGTCGATCTGAAAGCCGATTACCAACGTGCCTTCGGCACGCCGTCACCAGGGGTTATGTATATTGCCGTGTCGGGGGACTCCGATGCCCTCGGGCTTATCTCGAAGGGCATGATCCGAAACATCGTTCTGGAATGAACAGTCCCGCATCATGCGCCGGCCAGCGCACGCACCTCGTCCAGTGTTTTTTCCGATACCGGCACGCCCTTGATCATGGAGTCCTGCAGCATTGCCTGTTCGCGCTCGCCCGGCAGCATCACCGGGACCGCCGGATCGGCAGGCGGGGTTGACCGCACAATCCCCTGAAATTCGTTCATCGCATCATTGAAGCGGTCCGTGCCGATCAGACGCGTCGGATCGATCAGCAGAAAAAAATGACCAAGGTCCTGCGATGTCGTGTTGTTGCCACTCCATGACGTAATGCCGGTCAGAAAGCGCGCCCCCGACAGTACGTCCGACAGAATATCGACGGCCATTGAAAGGCCGGAACCTTTATGTCCGCCGACGGCGATCAGAAAACCATCCAGTGCCTTGCCTGCATCGGTGGTCGGTTGGCCCAGCGCATCAACCGCCCAGCCTTCGGGGATTGGGCGGCCTTCAACGTGGGCAGCGCGGATCTTGCCACGGGCGGCGACGCTCATCGCCATGTCGAGAATAAAGTGCGGGGCTGTCGGACAG
>JANRAT010000042.1 GCA_030727885.1 Rhodospirillales bacterium
GGGGCCTATATTGGCCAACTCTGTGTCAGTCCAGTATTTTTAGAGGTGCCCTTCAATAAAACACTGGCGCTCAGCGCCGCCATTCTCGGTCTGTCGCTCAGCGCAGGTAGCGCAGACGCAGCCGGCAAATTCATCTCGATCGGCACCGGTGGCGTCACCGGCGTTTACTATCCGACCGGCGCCGCGATTTGCCGTCTCGTCAACAAGGAAAGCAAATCCAACGGTATCCGCTGCTCGGTCGAGTCCACGGGTGGGTCGATCTACAACATCAACACCATTCGCGCCGGCGAGCTGGACATGGGCGTTGCCCAGTCCGATTGGCAGTATCATGCCTATCACGGCACCTCGAAATTCGCTGATCAGGGTCCGTTCAAGGAACTCCGCGCCGTATTTTCCGTGCACGCCGAGCCTGTAACGATCGTTGCCCGCAAGGATTCCAACATTCACAAAGTGATGGAACTGAAGGGCAAGCGCGTCAACATCGGCAACGCCGGTTCCGGTACCCGTGGTTCATGGGACGTGATGGCGGAAGCCCTCGGTTTCGGTCCCGATGCCCTGAAGCTGGCGACCGAGTTCAAGTCGTCCGAACAGTCGCAGGCACTGTGCGACAACAAGATTGATGCCTTCTTCTTCCTGGTCGGTCACCCGTCGGGTTCGATCAAGGAAGCCACCACGTCCTGCGAAGCCAATCTGGTGGAAGTTGCCGGCCCGGCCATCGACAAGCTGGTTGCTGACAATTCCTACTATCGTAAAGCCGTTATTCCTGGTGGCATGTACACGGGTTCGGACAAAGACACGGCAACTTATGGTGTCGGCGCAACCTTCGTCAGCTCGACGAAAACGCCTGACGACACGGTTTATGCCGTGGTCAAAGCCGTGTTCACGAACTTCGATACGTTCAAGAAACTGCACCCGGCATTTGCCAACCTGAAAAAAGAAGAAATGGTCAAAGACGCACTGTCAGCACCGCTGCATGGTGGCGCCATGAAGTACTACAAGGAAGCCGGTCTCGTAAAATAATCGATACTGTATCAGGGGCGGACAGACAAATGTCCGCCCCTGCTTCTATCCGTCTATAAAAGAAAATCGCAGCCATCGGCCTTTGCGGCAGATTCTAAAAGCGGTTCAAAAAATAAAATATATGACGGCATAAATAGCCGTTCAGGGATTGGCTCAAATAGGGGCGCCAGACAGGCTTCGGGAAACCCGGCCATGGCAAAAGGGGAATTAAAATGAGCGCACAAACGACTTCGAACCAGTTGGCGGATGTCGATCTGCAGGAACTGGTTGCCGCGTCTGATACGGGTGGTCGCAATCCGGTCGGCTGGGTCGGTAAATTCCTGACCATTATCGCGATCAGCTGGTCGGTTTATCAGCTCTGGATCGCCTCGCCGTTGCCGTACATTTTTGCCGATATCATTCCGATCCCGAACAATTCCCAGACCCGCCCGACGCATCTCAGCTTTGCCATCTTCCTGGCTTTCATGGCTTATCCGGCGCTGAAGTCTTCGCCCAAGGATCGCATTCCGTTCCAGGATTGGATCTTCGCCCTGATTGGCACCGCCTGCGTGGCGTATCTGGCGGTCTTCTCCGATCAGCTGGCCGATCGCCCGGGTTTGCCGACGACGGCTGATCTGGTCGCATCCGCGATCGGCCTTGTCTTCCTGCTGGAGGCAACACGCCGGGCACTCGGACCGCCGCTGATGGTCGTGGCGATCATTTTTGCGGCCTACATATTCTTTGGCGAATACGCCCCCGAGATGATCTCCTGGAAAGGGGCATCATTCAACAAGGGCATGTCGCATCTGTGGATTACCCAGGAAGGTGTGTTCGGGAT
>JANRAT010000043.1 GCA_030727885.1 Rhodospirillales bacterium
AAATTGGGTGACGGCCAGCTATTGACGCGGGTGGCATCAAGTCCCTCATACAACGGTATGCGGGTTGCCAGCATGTTGGAAATGGTTCGCGCACCCCGCTCCAGCTGCACGAGAGCATTCGGCTCTTCGGTGCCGGCGGAGACAATACCGCGCGGGCGATGATACTTGAAGCTGCGACCGACCAGCATGACGCCGTTGGCCAGCAGTGCGGACGCAAGTGTATCACCTTCATAGCCGGTGTAGCTGCGCCCGTTGAATCTGAATGTGATCGGCTGGCTGCGATTGACGCGACCGCCGTCGTGCAAGCGATGGGACTGGCTCATCGCTTTTTATCTCCGTTTATCAGTGCCATGACGTCTTTCGGGGCTTGTTCGCCCATTTTATAGATGGCCAGAATTTCATTGCTGTGGGTGTTCCGGGCGACATTGAACCATCGACGACAGCCCGCAGTATGCGCCCAGCGTTCTAGTTGCGGACCTTTGATGTTCTTGCGCATGAAAAGATAATCCGCCCATTCCGCATCGCTGCACTGTTCTGGGTTTTCCGGACGCTTGATGTGCGCTTCATGACCGTATGAGAATTCGCTCTCTTCGCGTTCACCGCACCAGGGACATGTAATTAAAAGCATTTCATTCCCCTTAGTGCGCGACGGCGGCAGCGCCGTGCTCGTCTATCAGATGACCGGTGGTGAAGCGTTTCAGCGAGAAAGGCGCATTCAGGGGATGCGGCTCATCGCGCGCAATGGTGTGGGCAAAAACCCAACCGGATCCCGGCGTTGCCTTGAAGCCACCGGTGCCCCAGCCGCAGTTGAAGAAAAGACCCTCGACAGGTGTCTTCGAGATGATCGGGCTGGCGTCAGGGCAGGTGTCGACGATGCCGCCCCATTGGCGCATCAACCGCATGCGGCTGAACAGCGGAAACAGTTCGCAGACGGCGGCGATCTGCTCTTCGATGATGTGCAGGCTGCCGCGCTGGGAATATCCGTTATGGGTATCAATCCCGGCGCCCAGAACCAACTCGCCCTTGTCTGATTGCGATACATAACAATGTACGGCGCCGGACATGACAACGCAGTCAATGATTGGCTTTATCGGATCGGAGACCATGGCCTGCAGCGGGTGACTTTCGATGGGCATACGGAAGCCGGCCATGTCGGCCAGCACGGTGCAATGCCCGGCGACGACGACGCCGACCTTTTTAGCCTTGATGTCGCCGCGGGTCGTGTGCACGCCCTGAACTTTGCCGGCTTTGATATCAAAACCGGTCACTTCGCAGTTCTGGATGATGTCGACGCCGCGCGCATCGGCAGCCCGGGCCAATCCCCATGCAACAGCATCGTGACGGGCCGTACCGCCGCGCCGTTGCAGGCTGGAGCCCAGAACCGGGAAACGGATCGACGGATCCAGATTGATGATCGGCACCAGTTCCTTGATTTCGGCTGGGCTCAGGTATTCCGAATCTATGCCGTTCAGTTTGTTGGCGTTGACGCGGCGCATGGTTTCGCGAACGTCATGCAGATTATGCGCGAGATTGAGCACACCGCGCTGGCTGAGCATGATGTTGTAATTGATGTCCTGGCTGAGGCCTTCGTAAAGCTGAAGGGATTTCTCATAAAGATGGGCGCTCTCGTCCCAAAGATAGTTCGAACGGATGATCGTCGTGTTACGCCCGGTGTTGCCGCCGCCCAGCCAGCCTTTTTCAAGCACCGCCACGTTGGTGATGCCGTGTTCTTTGGCCAGATAATAGGCGGTCGCTAGGCCGTGCCCGCCACCGCCGACGATGATCGCATCATATTCAGGTTTCGGATCGGGCGAGCGCCACGCCTGTTGCC
>JANRAT010000044.1 GCA_030727885.1 Rhodospirillales bacterium
GATCAGGTGCCGGGGCTGGTTCTGGGTCTGGATGCCGGCGGGTTCTGCCTTGGCATTGCATTCAGAATTCACATTAATGATAGACCACAAATTATTGATTATCTTTATGAAAGAGAAATGATTGGCTACGCCTACAAGCCTGCCTGCGTGACCGTTGAGGTGAGCGGCGAAACCGTCACCGCCTACACCTTTATAGCGGATCCCGGGCACGACCATTATGCCGGCAATCTGGGTCTCGATCGTGCCGCCGAAGTCATCATGCGGGCCCAGGGCATCAGCGGGCTGAACCGCGACTATCTGATGAGCACCGTACAGAAACTCGAAGCCGAGGGCTTTGCCGAACCCGAACTTCAGGCGCTGCGCCACAAGGTGCGGATCCTGACCGGCGAAATCGATCAGGGCGGCGGCATTTAAGCAATTCAGTGCATCGGCCCGATGCCGTTATGTGATCGCGCCTAAAAATGATAATCTGCGATTCTCTGAATGGCCGGACCGAAACGTATCCGGAGCTATTTTGAGGTCTGGAGATTCACTCTCCGTTAACCAAGTCCGCTTAGGATATTTAAATGGCAGACAGTAAAGAATTTGGCATCAAAAGTGACGGCTCACGCAGTGAGATGGAAGCCGTGCTCGACGTTAAGCTGGAGGTGACAGCCGTGCTTGGCGTTGCCTACATGCCGATCAGTCAAATTCTCAAACTTGGCCGTGGCGCCGTCGTCGAACTGGAACGCGCTGTCGGTGAAGACATTGAATTGCATGCCAACAACCAGCTGATTGCCAAGGGCGAGGTTATCGTCGTCGATGACCGGCTGGGCGTGACCGTTAACGAAGTCATCAAGAGTCCTTCAGGCTAAGAGGAAAATCATGACGCTTTCAGCTGATGTATACCGGACGGCTACATTAATGATTAAGGAATATGGTGAGTTCGCCCCTGCCGGCGCATTCATCAAGGCTGACCAGCTGCGCGATGCTGGTGACCAGATCGGTCGCGATGTCTGGCTGAGAATTGCACGCGCCGCCGAAGAACTGCTGTCTGAAGAAAGACCCGTAAACAGCGTTATGCACTAAGCATCGAACGCTGCCACGCAGCAGTGCATCAGTTCACGCACTTGAAGGTGGTGACAACCGTGCCGACCAGATACGCATGGCTGGCAGGCGTTTCCTGAACTTTAAGCGCTTTCTTGCCGAAGCCCGCGCAATGTTCGTCAGCCTGATGCTGAACCAGCAGGTTATTCTCGGAAGAATGGCGGATTTCGATCCCCTCCCCATCGGCTGTGACCACCGAACAGGCGCTCAAAATCAAAATCAGGGCGAGGATTGCTAAGGATTTGTATTTTTTCATATCTACGGATTATCATAGGTTGTCATATGCACACAATCACCGGCTTTGCTTCCGGTTAAAAGGAATACGTCATGAACCTTATCGGAAGTTTTCCGAAGCTCTCTGAAGTAGAACGTGCGTGGCTGATTTCTGCGGCAGATACCCTTAAATTCAATACCGGGGAACTGATCATCCGGGAAGGTGATATTGTCGGCAGCTTTCTGATGATAAAGTCCGGCAACCTGCGGATTACCCGGAACTACCTTGACGAAATGTCCGCAGAATTTGCCGGCCCGCTCGGACCTGGCGAAGTGATCGGCGAGATGTCTTTCATGGATCACAAAGGGGCGAGTGCCAGTCTGGTCGCCGACGGTGCTGTCGAAGTGCTTTCGATCGATCGTGAAACCCTGAACAACAAGCTGAAGTCGGAACCTGAATTCTCTGCCCGATTCTATGAATGTCTGTTTCTCGAGCTGGCCCGCAAGCTGCGCTCGACGAATT
>JANRAT010000045.1 GCA_030727885.1 Rhodospirillales bacterium
AATACGCCGGTTTCCATGACGTTGGCTTTTTCGACCGAGTGCAGCTTCTTGTTTCGCTTCATCGCCAGATCAAAGGCGGCGCGAACGACCCGTTCGATTTCGTCGTGGGTGTAGGCGGTGGTATCGACGCAGCGCTCAACACCTTCATACATCTGCATGCCCTTGGGCTGACCGAAGTAGGTCCCGGCAGTCAGTTCACGGACGATCATGACGTCAAGACCGGCAACCAGTTCGTTCTTCAGTGACGAGGCATCGGCGAGCGCCGGGATGCAGGTCGCGGGACGCAGGTTGGCGAACAGATCCATTTCTTTCCTGAGACGCAGCAGGCCCGCTTCCGGGCGCGCATCGCGGGCAACGTTGTCCCATTTCGGGCCACCGACGGCGCCCAGCATCACTGCATCGACGCCCATCGCCTTGGCCATCGTCGAGTCATCGAGCGAGGTCTTGTGCACGTCATAGGCAGCGCCACCAACCAGATCGTCCTCGACATCGAACGACACATGACGGCGATGATCCATCCAGTCGATGATGCGCTTCACTTCGCCCATCACTTCTGGACCAATTCCGTCACCGGGAAGCATCAGCAGTTTTTTATTGGCGGCCATTGTGTGTTTCCTCTTCGTCATCTTTTTATTGTCACCCCCGCGAAAGCGGGGGCCCAGTCATGTATCGTTCCGGGTTCCCGCTTTCGCGGCAATGACGTGCTTGAGATTACTCGGCAGCGGTAATGTTCATCCACGGCTGCTGGGTTTTGCGGGCCCCTTCGAAGTCTTCGATCTTGTCATCGTTCATCATGGTCAGGCCGATGTCGTCGAGACCTTCGAGCAGGCATTTCTTCTTGAACGGATCGATTTCGAAATGCACTTCGCCGCCGTCCGGACCTGAAATCGTCTGGCTTTCCAGATCAATGGTCAGGGTCGCGTTGGCCCCCCTGGACGCATCGTCCATGACCTTTTCCCAGTCTTCCTTCGGCAGCTTGATCGGCAGAATGCCGTTCTTGAAGCAGTTGTTGTAGAAGATATCGGCAAAGCTTGGCGCAATGATGCAGGTGATGCCGAAGTCCAGCAGCGCCCATGGTGCATGCTCTCGCGACGAGCCGCAGCCGAAGTTTTCATCGGCGACGAGGATCTTGGCATTGCGGTAGGCCGGCTGATTGAGCACGAAATCCGCAACTTCATTACCGTCATCGTCATAGCGCATTTCATGAAACAGATTCTTGCCGAGACCGGTGCGCGCGATGGTCTTCAGGAACTGTTTCGGGATCACCATGTCGGTGTCGATGTTGATCATGTTCATCGGTGCCGCAGCACTGGTCAGTTTATCGAACTTGTCCATGTTCGCTCTCCTTCTCTAATGCGTTGGCTCAGCTCAGATCGCGAACATCGGCAAGATGTCCGCTGATCGCGGCAGCGGCGGCCATGGCCGGGCTGACCAGATGGGTCCGGCCCTTCGGACCCTGACGGCCCTTGAAGTTACGGTTCGAAGTCGAGGCACAGCGCTCACCCGGCTCGAGCTTGTCGGCATTCATCGCCAGACACATCGAACAACCCGGTTCGCGCCATTCCCAACCGGCTTCGATCAGAATCTTGTCGAGACCTTCGGCTTCCGCCTGATCCTTGACCAGACCTGAGCCTGGCACCATCAGCGCCTGCACGCCGGCAGCAACCTTGCGGCCTTTGGAGACGGCAGCGGCGGCGCGAATGTCTTCGATCCGGCCGTTGGTGCACGAGCCGACAAACACCTTGTCGATCTTGATATCGGTGATTTTCATGCCCGGCGTCAGGCCCATGTATTCCAGGGCCAGCTTGGCCGATTCCTGTT
>JANRAT010000046.1 GCA_030727885.1 Rhodospirillales bacterium
CGGTACTCCTGCGCCGGGGGGCGGTCCGGCAGATGGCTGGCGCGGGTGCAGGGATGCAGATTTTACGCGCCGTCATGCTGGCCATGGCGACCGTCATGTTCTTTTCGGCTCTGGAGACGATGCCGATGGCCGATGCGCTGGCGGTCTATTTCGTCTATCCGTTTCTGATCACGATCATGGCGGCATTTATCCTGCATGAAAAAGTCGGCATCCGCCGTTATCTGGCCGTTCTGGTCGGTTTTTGCGGGTCGTTGCTGATCATCCGGCCGGGCTTCCAGACGGTGCCGGAAGGGGTTTATTACATACTTGGTGCAAGTCTGTGCTTTGCTTTGTTCAACGTTCTGACCCGCCGACTGAAGGGCGTGGGCGATCCGTGGATGACGGTTTTCTACCAGTCCCTTGTCGGCACCATTGTCCTTGCCGTGCTGGTGCCGTCGAACTGGCGAATGCCGGATGCGCAGGCGATGGAGTTGATGGGGCTGATGATCTTTGCTGCCGTCATCGGGCACTGGCTGCTGGTTAAGGCCTATGCATGCGCACCGGCCTCGCAGCTGGCACCGTTCGGTTATTTCGAAATGATCTCGGCGGTGATGTTTGGCTATCTGTGGTTCGATGATCTGCCGGACCGGCTGACCTGGGCCGGGATCGCGGTGATCGTCGCGACCGGTATTTATATTTCAGTGCGCGAGCGCAAACGCAAACAGGAGCTAAGGGACATCACCGTACACTGACCGGGCAGCATCAAACCAGTGTTACATCCAGATACATCATGGCGACGAAGCCGATCATGATCCCGACGGTACCATATTTGGCAACGCCGTGACGGTGGGTTTCGGGGATGATCTCGTCCGAGATCAACCAGATCATCGCACCGGCGGCAAAGGTCAGGCCCCACGGCAACAGGTATTCCGATAAACTGACGACGCTGGCACCGATCAGCCCGCCGACAGGCTCGACCAGTCCGGTCAATGAGGAAACCAGAAAGGCATGGATTCTGGAATAACCCTGCGTCAGCAATGCAGCGGCAACAGCAAGCCCTTCCGGGATATTCTGAATACCGATACCGATGGCTAGGGCGCGGCCGTTGTCGACATCGCCGCCGCCGAAACCGACGCCGACCGCCATGCCCTCAGGAAAATTGTGCAGGGTGATGGCAATAACGAACAGCCAGATCCGGGCCAGGTCCTTGGGGTCAGCCCCTTCAGGGCCGCTGATGAAATGTTCGTGCGGCGAAAACCGGTGAATCAGCCATAACGCCGCGCCACCCATCAGGATGCCACCGACCGCCAGCAAGGCCTTTGCATTTTCACTTTGGAAAACCGCATCGGCAGCCTGCAGGCCGGGTATGATCAGCGAGAACACGCTGGCCGCCAGCATGACACCGGCAGCGAAACCGAGCATCAGGGTCTCGACCCGCTGACCGGGCCGCCCGAACAGCAACGCCGGGATCGCGCCCAACGATGTACACATGCCGGCAGCCAGACTGCCCAGCAAACCCATCACGATTACTTCGTTCATGTGCGGCCTGCCATGAGCTGCGGAAGTCTCACTTGTACAGCGCTTCCAGTTTGTCGCCATAGATCGCTCGCACGACATGGCGGCGTACCTTCATGGATGGCGTCATCTGCGCATTTTCGATTGAGAACGGCTCGGTCGCGATGATAAAGCGGCGCACCTTTTCGATATTGCTGAGGGTCTTGTTGATGCGCCCGAATGCCGGGGCGAGGGCGGTGTGCAGATCCTTGTCATTGGCAAGCTGGGCCAGTTCGCCACTTTTTTTGTTGGTGCGTTTCCAGCCGGTCAGCCAGTCC
>JANRAT010000047.1 GCA_030727885.1 Rhodospirillales bacterium
ATCATCGAGCTGCTCTTCGAGGTTGGCAGTGAAATCATATTCCACGTAGCGCTCAAAGAAGCTGGACAGGAACGTCGTCACCAGACGGCCGCGGTCTTCGGGAATGAAGCGGCGTTTATCCAGCACCACGTAATTGCGATCCTGCAGCACGGTAATGATCGAGGCATAAGTCGACGGCCGACCGATGCCGAGCTCTTCGAGTTTCTTGACCAGCGAGGCTTCGCTGTAGCGGGGTGGCGGCTGCGTGAAGTGCTGCTCGGGCAGGGTTTCGGTCCTGTCCATGTCTTCGCCCTGATTGAGGACCGGCAAAATGCGGTTGCCGTCTTCGTCTTCTGCACTGTCGTCACGGCCTTCGCTGTAAACCCGGATAAAGCCATCGAACGCAATCACCGAGCCGGTGGCGCGGAAGGATACGGCATTGTCCGCGGATGAAATATCAACGCCGACCTGATCGAGCACGGCGGCTTCCATCTGGCTGGCAATTGTCCGCTTCCAGATCAGCGAATACAGTTTGAGCTGATCGGGGCTGAGATACTGGCTGAGCGATTCCGGGGTGCGGCGCAGATCGGTCGGACGAATCGCTTCGTGCGCTTCCTGGGCATTCTTGGCTTTGGTTTTATAAACCCGCGGGGTTTCCGGGACATATTTGGAACCGAATTTTTCCAAAATGACCTTGCGTGATGAAGCAATGGCTTCATTGGCCATCTGCACGCCATCGGTACGCATATAGGTGATCAGGCCAACGCTCTCCGCGCCGATGCGCACGCCTTCGTAAAGGTTCTGTGCGACCTGCATGGTCTTGCGGGCCGGGAAATAAAGTTTCCTGGATGATTCCTGCTGCAGCGTCGATGTGGTGAACGGCGGCGACGGATAGCGGCGTGACTGCTTGCGTTCGATCTCGCCGGTTTTATAGGTTCTGGACGCGATGGCAGAGACGGCTTCATTGGCCAGCGCTTCTGAGTTGATCGAGAATTTGCTCAGCTTCTTGGCATTGAGATGCGTCAGCGTCGCCTTGAAGGCATCACCGCGCGGCGTCTTGAACATCGCATCGACGGACCAGTATTCCTCGGCCCTGAACATTTCGATTTCAAGCTCGCGCTCGCAGATCAACCGCAAGGCAACCGACTGCACCCGACCTGCCGAACGCGAGCCGGGCAGTTTACGCCACAGTACCGGCGACAGGGTAAAGCCGACCAGATAATCTAGAGCGCGGCGCGCCATGTAAGCGTCGACCAGTTCGTGATCAAGTTCGCGCGGATTGGCAAAGGCTTCCTGAACCGCATCCTTGGTGATTTCGTTGAAGACCACGCGCTTGACCGGTTTGCCGATCAGCAGCTTTTTGGCTTCAAGCACTTCCTTGATATGCCAGGAAATCGCTTCGCCTTCACGATCAGGGTCAGTTGCGAGATACAGACTGTCGGCGGACTTCAAGGCCTTGGCGATTTTATCGACATGCTTTTTCGAGCGCGCGTCAATTTCCCAGGTCATCGCGAAATCGTCGTCCGGGTCGACCGAACCGTTCTTCGACGGCAGGTCGCGGATATGCCCATAGCTGGCAAGAACAACAAACTCGGCACCGAGATACTTGTTGATCGTTTTGGCCTTGGCTGGCGATTCGACGACGACGACGCTGGTCATGTTATCCGTTCAAAAGTGTTTACTTATTTATAGTCTCGAAGATTTTGTTATCCCGAGGCCGGGGAGGATTGGCGATAAATGCAACGCTCGTCAACCGTGGAAATTTACATGACGTCGGAAGCGGCCTTGGTGTAGTTG
>JANRAT010000048.1 GCA_030727885.1 Rhodospirillales bacterium
GCTTCCATGTGCCCAAGGGATACATCTATGCGGCGATGGCATTCTCGGCGCTGGTCGAGGGGCTGAACATGCTGTCACGAAACCGGCGCCGGAAAATGAAAGCGGACGCGGCCTGAGCCTCCGACCGAGAACCGTTCATCCTTCGAGAGGCGGCCCGGCAAAGCCGGGCCGCTCCTCAGGATGAGGATCGTTTTTCCAGCCCGATCAGAGTGACTTGCGGAACAGTTCGGTACCGGCACCGAGCGCCTTCAGCTTACCCTCGGCGACGTGACGCGGCAGCGGTGCCATGCCGCAGTTGGTGCAGGCGATGATGCGTTCGGGATCAACAAACTCGCGTGCCGCCGTCAGGGTCGCACAGACCTTTTCCGGGGTTTCGATCTTGTCGGTTGCGACGTTGATCGCCCCGACCAGGATCTCCTTGTCCTTGAGAATCCCCATCACTTCATGCGGCACGTGACTGTCGGCACATTCCAGCGAGACCTGCTGGATTTTGCTGGCGTTGAGGGCCGGGAAGAAATCCTCGTACTGACGCCATTCATCGCCAAGTGTTTCCTTCCAGTCGAGGTTTTCCTTGATCCCGTAGCCGTAACAGATATGCACTGCTGTCGTGCATTTAAGACCTTCCGCTGCCGCTTCCAGTGTTGCTACGCCCCATTCCGCCGCTTCCCTGGTGAAGGCATTGAAGGCCGGCTCGTCGAACTGGATGACGTCGACGCCGAGCGCTTCCAGTTCCTTCGCTTCCTCGTTCAGCAGTCTGGCAAACGCCATCGCCATGTCGGGCCGCGTGTCGTAATAGCCGTTGGCGATGGTATCGCAGATGGTCATCGGCCCGGGCAGTGTGAATTTGTACTGGCGGTTGGTGTGTTCCTTGCAGAATTTGGCACCGGCCCCGTGCACCGATGCGGTGCGTCGCACCTCGCCGACCACTGTCGGCACCTGCGCATCATAGCGATCATTACGGATCCCCATGGTGGTCATCTTGTTCCAGTCGATGCCTTCGATCTTCTCCAGAAACCCGTGCACGAAATGCTTCCGGAACTGTTCGCCATCACTGACGATGTCGATGCCGGCATCCTCCTGGCATTTGATCCAGGCCAGCGCCGCGTCCGACTGTCCTTCAAATAGGTTCTCATCGGCCACACGCCATGGTGCCCAGAGTTTTTCTGGCACTGCCAACCAGGCCGGTTTTGGCAGACTGCCGGCAATCGTCGATCTGATCATGTTGTCCTCCCGTTGTTGTCGTTGGTCGATATTCTTTTTGTTATGCGCTATGATGATTTAGTGATTATGGCAGCAGATTACACCGATCCCGGCATTGAACGTGCCTTATTTTGCCGCAATTGGCCTATAATTTGGCCATATTGCCCCCTTACCAGAAGCGAGGTAACAACGAAATCATGAGTGGAACCAAGCCCATGCTGCATAAAATCGCTCTGGTCGATGACGATCAGAATATTCTGACTTCCGTTTCCATGGCCCTCGAAGCCGAAGGCTATGACGTCGATACGTATCCAGATGGCGTCGCCGCGCTGGCCGGGATCGGCTCGCATCCGGTTGATCTTGCCGTGCTCGACATAAAGATGCCGCGCATGGACGGCATGGAACTGCTCAGCGAAATCCGCAAGAAGGACGCCATGCCGGTGATCTTCCTGACCTCCAAGGATGACGAGGTCGACGAGCTGATGGGCCTGCGCATGGGCGCCGATGATTACATCAAGTAGCCGGTCTCGCCGCGCCTGCTGATCGAACGCATCCGCGCCATCCTGCGC
>JANRAT010000049.1 GCA_030727885.1 Rhodospirillales bacterium
TCTTTGGCGAAGATGCACTTCGTCTCAGGCGTGGTGAAATCTTCCTGGCACTGTCTGGTGATCGTGTTGTGATTAAGGAAAAATCAGCTGTCGAAGAAGCCGAGCGCATACCTTTAAGCGAGACCGCTGATTAATATTTGGAAATTGAGCCGCTGATCCCCAGGCTTTTACACAGCCCGCGAAACCGCCGGTCGACGGTTTCCGACTGGAAGACACGGCTATACCCCGGCAGATGCAAAATCAGTTTCTTATCTTTTCGCTCTAGGCTTGTCAGCGAGAGCAATCCGGGTGCCGAGCCTGATAGTGTATGCGCAAGTCTGATGGCACGGCCTATGCTGTCAACCTTTCCGAGTTGCTCAGGGTCAAGCAAGGTTCGGACGTCGTTTACGACCTTGGCATTTGGATCGCCGTTATAGCGAACGAAAACGGTCGCTGCGATAAACACGCGGTCTGCATGTGATAATCCTGCAAAAGGCAGGCGAAGGGCCCTGTAGAAGGAATGCTCCGCCCGATAATCCGGGTGTTCGTTCCAACCGATGTCGGAGAGCAGACACGCCGCCAGTGTGCGGCGAACATCTTCTTCGTTCGATGTGGGAAACAACGGGCTGACCCAATTGGCCACTTCAGCACCATTTAGGGAAAAGCGCCCGGTTCGTTCAGCAAGTGTCTCGGCGCCGGCGATAAGGGGGTCCTGATGGCGCATCTCTTCAGGCAGGTGCTGAAGCATCTGGCCCTCACGCATGCCAAAGCCGGAAAACACGACATGCGAAGCTTTCGTCACTTCAATCAGGCTGCCCAGAACTTCGGTTGCGTACGGAACGCTTTTTACCCGAGTGGGCGGCAGGGTCGATATTTTTCGAAGTGTACTGCTGCTGAGGCCCGACATAAGTCGAGACAGGTCAAGTGCATCATCGGCGCGCATCGTAAAATTATCGACGACATGCAGTGGGTAGTTCATCTGTTCAATAAAAATACGAGCTATTGCTCGCATGACACCGCCGGTCAAATACAGATTTTTCCCGGGTGGTTGTTCCAGCCATTTGGCCGCTGAGAAATGTTCAGCGATAATGACACGAGCTTTGGAAATACTGTTTTCGGCCATTTCCTGCAGGCGCAAATGGCCAAGTGGCATGGTGCCGTAAGATTTGCAGTGACCCTTTTCAAGGCAGACCAGGTCAAGTGATCCACCGCCCAGATCGCCCATTATGCCATCGGCTTTCGGCACCCCGACAATCAGGCCGAGCGCTGAAAGTTCAGCCTCTTCGGACCCGCTGAGGACGCAGACATCGATGCTGAATTCTGATTCTATCTGTTGCACGAAAATTGCGCCATCCGTCGCATCGCGCACGGCGGCTGTCGCGATCAAATCCAGTTTTTCAACGCCCATGGCCTGGGACAGGCGAACAAATCTGCGCAGAGAGTTAATCGCTTTTTTGACACCGGCCGGCGACAGAGTGCCGGTTTTTGACATCCCTTCAACGAGACGGCATTCGGCTTTTTCATTGAACATCGGAACCGGCATGCGGTCCGGTACGTCATAAATGACAAGCCTTACTGTGTTAGAGCCGATATCGACAATGCCGATACGACCGGAAACAGTGATCAAATCCGTATGCATGCGCAGTGCTTTCTCAGTCACAACGTGATCCTAAGACCTGAAATGGTGGCGTCAATGATTGGTGGTATATATCAGGTTGCCGATTTTTGATTTGTTGAATTCAGGCGCGTTCTTGACCGACGTTAAGCGCTGAACCGCGTCCCGACAAGCTCGGGTTGGTCATAAAGTATTCCTGTGCGGATAAACCTTCGCCATTGGCGACCCGGTTAAACGAGCCATCCGATTGCATCGTCCAGCTTTGCGCCTGATCCCGCAGATTCGCGACCAGAATTTCTTCAACAACCTGCTTGTGCACAGTGGGGTTCTCAATCGGTACAAGCGTTTCAACCCGACGATTAAGGTTTCTGGGCATCAAATCTGCCGAGGCAATATATACCTTGGCCGATGAAGACGGCAGATTTTTGCCGTTGGCAAAACAATAGATTCGTGAATGCTCAAGGAAGCGGCCAACAATGCTTTTGACGCGTATGTTTTCACTCATGCCTTTGACGCCGGGGCGGAGACAGCAAATACCGCGGATAATGAAATCAATCTGCACGCCGGCATTGGATGCTTCGTAGAACTTTTCAATCAGTTCAGGGTCAACCAGAGAGTTCATCTTCATCCAGATCGCCGCAGGTTTTCCGGCCTTGGCATTCTTGATTTCAACATCAACCAGATTATCCAGAGTTTTCCGGAGCGTCAGAGGTGAAAACGACAGTTTTTCCATCTGCGCTGGTTGGGCGTACCCGGTCATATAGTTCAAAAGTCTCGCAGCGTCGCGACACAGCGCCGGATCACATGTGAAAAACGACAGATCGGTATAAATTTTTGCTGTGATCGGGTGATAGTTGCCGGTACCAAAATGAACATACGACTTTAGTGTCTGGCCTTCACGGCGGACGATCAGATTGACCTTGGCATGGATCTTCTTGTCGACAAAGCCATACACGACTTGTGCGCCTGCGCGTTCCAGATCGCGTGCCCAGCGGATATTCGCTTCCTCGTCGAAACGGGCTTTCAGTTCAACCATCGCCGTGACCGACTTGCCGGCTTCGGCGGCCTCAATCAGTGCGGCAACGATAGGAGAATCATTTGATGTTCGATACAGGGTCTGCTTGATCGCCACCACATCAGGATCGCGCGCCGCTTGCCGCACGAACTGAACGACAACGTCGAAGCTTTCGTATGGGTGATGAACGATGATGTCCTTTTTGGAGATGGCCGCAAACACGTCACCGCCAAAATCACGAATACGCTCAGGGAAGCGCGCATTGAATGGTGTGAAAAGAAGATCCGGGCGTTCGCTTAAAATAAGCTGCTTGGTATCGGAAAGACCAAGTGGGCCTTCCAGAGGCATGGTGACACCGGGTTCGGCGCCCATTTCGCCGAGGATCATCTGCTGCAGCTGTTGCGGCATGTCAGCGTTGAATGTCAGACGAATAACGGATCCGCGGCGGCGGCGTTTCAGGGCGCTTTCGAAGGTCCGGACAAGGTCTTCCGCTTCTTCGTCGATTTCCATTTCACTGTCGCGAATGACGCGGAAGGCGCCGTTCTCAACAATTGAAAAATCAGGAAACAGTTTGTCGATGAATAGCAGGACCCAATCTTCGAGAGCTAAAAACCGGATCGATGGTCCGGGCAGACGGACATAGCGTTCCAGCTGTGAGGGGATCGGCAACAGCGCGCGCAGATGTTCGTCAAAATCACGATGCGCAAGCAAGATAACCAGAGAAAACCCGAAATTCGGAATAAAAGGGAAGGGGTGTGCAGGATCGACGGCTAGCGGAGTCAGCACCGGGAAAACATGTTCCATGAACTGCTGTTCAAGCCATACAAGATCTTCGTTGGAAACCTCATCGCGGTTCAGGACGAAAATATCCTTGGTCCGCAATTCCTGTCGAAGCCGGCCCCAGATCGCATGCTGTTCATGCATAACGGCCTGGGCGTGTTTTTGGATCGCTTCAATCTGCTGGGTCGGTGTCAGCCCGTCATCGCTGGCCTGGGTGACGCCGGCACGAATCTGGCCGCGAATACCGGCCACGCGGACCATGAAAAACTCATCCAGATTGGCAGCCGAAATGGACAAAAACCGCAACCGCTCAAGCAAAGGGTGTGCCTTGTTTTCCGCTTCTTCCAGTACACGCGTATTGAACGCAAGCCAGGAAATCTCACGGTTCAGAAGCCGTGGCTCGTTGCTTGCCACGGGTTCAAGCGGGGCAGGTGATGATTTGTCCGGTGACTTTGCGCTTTCGCGGGTCTCTGACTGATGTATGATTTCATCCATGCTCATGGCCAATTATATGCCTAATGTTACACCTATCATACCAGTCTCGTCCGTTCTCTGTCACTGAATGGAATATGACAGTTTTTATATCGAAATCAGCGGTCTTGGGCGGTTGCCTCGCGCCTGCCGTATGGTCCATGCTCTGATGGTCACTCTTCGGGGGGCTACGTTAAAAACCGCGCATTTAATTGCTGTATGAAAAGCGAAGCGTACACATGAAATTCATCCTATCCGCTTTTATCGCTGGCATTGTGTTATGTTCGACACCGGCTTCGGCAAATATAACGGTGGCGGATTACATGGCGTTGCGGGCCGAGGCGAAAGCCGGCAACAAGGGCGCCGAGGCCCGCTGGCGTTATTATATCATCGGTCTGATGGACGGCATCCAGGCCGTTCAGGCCCCGGCAGCGGCGGCGGGGACCAAACTGCATTTCTGCATGTCTGATACCCTGCCGATGTCGCCGAAGTTCCTTGATGCGTTCATTGAAGAGGCAATCGGACGGCTCAGTGCAAAAGGTGTTTTAAAGAGCCGCATCGATCAACCTATGGCAGTCCTCGTCGCCCTTGAATTGAGGAACGCCTTTCCCTGTCAATAATGCCGTAACGGCTTTTACAGGGTCCCCGGGTAGTTGCCGCCATCAATCAGGCAGTTCTGACCGGTTATATAGCCGGCCTGCGCTGAACACAAAAATGCACAGTATTCGCCGAACTCTGCAGGATCGCCGAGGCGTCCTGCGGGAATGCTGGCGGCACGCTTCTTGGCCATCTCTTCCAGCGTGAGCCCTTCCTGGTCTGCATGAATTTTCAAATTCGTGATCAGCCGATCCGTATAAAACGCCCCCGGCAGCAAGCCATTGATGGTGACGTTATTGAGCACTGTTTTGCGTGCCAGTCCGGCAATAAAACCGGTCAGGCCGGCGCGCGCGCCGTTTGACAAACCGAGGATGTCGATCGGTGCCTTGACCGAGCTTGAGGTGATGTTGACGACGCGGCCGAATTTTCTGGCGATCATGCCATCGACGGTTGCCTTGATCAGGAAGATCGGTGTCAGCATGTTGGCATCAACGGCCTTGATCCATTCATCGCGACCCCAGTTGCGGAAATCGCCGGGCGGGGGACCGCCGGCATTGTTGACCAGGATATCCGGTTCCGGACAGGCCTTGAGCACCATGGCTCGGCCTTCCTCAGAGGTGATGTCACAGGCAACCGTCTGCACTGAACCGCCACCAAGGGCACGCAATTCTGTTGCCGTTGCTTCCAGTGTTTCTGCTGTTCTGGCGCAGATCGTTACATCGACGCCTTCGCGGACCAGCGATGCGGCGCAGGCCTTACCGAGCCCCTTTGATGCGGCGCAAACGATGGCTTTTTTGCCTGCGATTCCCAAATCCATTTAAATTCTCCAGTTCCAGATAATAATTGATGACCACTCTATGGCCAGATAAACCGCGGTCAAGCGGGGCATTCCAATCGTCATTATTTTGTCACTTGAGTTTGTATGTAGTGAGGCGAAAGTCGAATTACATCAACTGCAGGGGGTATGAATGTGCGCATAGCAATCGCCACCGACGCCTGGTACCCGCAACCAAACGGTGTTGTGCGTGTCGTCGGGACCGTTCGTGACAAGCTGGTTGCCCGTGGCCATGATGTTCGGGTCATGTCGCCAGACCAGTTCCTGACGATACCCTGTCCGACATATTCCGAAATCAGATTGGCGGTTATGCCGGCACGGAAGGTTGCCCGCTGGTTACAAGACGTCAGGCCGGATGCCGTTCATATTGCGACGGAGGGCCCAATCGGCAGCGCCACCAGAGCCTTCTGCATCAAGCATGGCTGGCCGTTCTCGACGGCGTTTCATACCAAGTTTCCGGAATATGTTCAGGCGCGTACCGGGCTGCCGCTGGACTGGCTTTACAATAGTGCCAGAAAATTTCATGCGCCTTCTGGTGCCGTGATGATTCCTGCACCGGCAGTTTTTCGTGAGCTTGAAGGTCGTGGCTTCACCAATCTCAAGCTTTGGTCACACGGCGTTGATACCGATATCTTCAAACCTATGGCCAAGGACTATCTGGACTTGCCGCGTCCAATTTTCATGTTTATCGGCAGGGTCACCGTCGACAAGAATTTGCCGGCATTCCTCGACTGCAAACTGCCCGGTAGCAAAGTCGTCGTCGGCAGCGGTCCGGCCCGCGAGCAGTTAATCAAAAAGTATCCGGAAACACCGTTTCTTATTGCCGCAGACGATGCTGAGCTGGCGCGCTATTACAATGCTGCGGATGCTTTCGTGTTTCCATCCAGAACCGATACGTTCGGGCTGGTGATGCTCGAAGCGCTGGCGTGCGGTGTGCCAGTGGCAGCGTTCCCGGTTACCGGCCCGCTGGACGTAATCGGTGCAGAAGGCCCGGGTGTGCTTGATGAGAACCTGGCAATGGCGGCGATAAAGGCGCTCGATATTGCGCCGGAATTATGCCGTGAATGGGCATTGGGGTTTTCGTGGGAACAGGTAACGGATCAGTTCATTGATTATCTGCAGCCGCTCAATCAGGGAACGGCAATCGCTGATCAGGCTGAAGAACGGCGCGTGCAAGCGGCACAGTAATCTTGCGTTTGTCTTCAAGTGCCTTTTTGTCTGCCGCTGCGACAAACTTCTGAATTGCAGAAAAAGTGCGCTCAATCCGCGGCACCACATATTGCAGAACCGTATCGTCAATGGCGATCTGACGGTCGGCAAACAGTTTGACGAGAATTGTCGTGATCAGCGTGTCGTCCGGTTCAGAAATTTCAACGGATGGCAGGCTGCGCAGTCTGGATGAAAGATCAGCCAGTTTTATTTCCCAGCGTGATGCTGGTGATCCCGCCGTGAACAACAAGCTGCTGCCGCTTGATTTGGCCTGATTGTACAAATGAAACAGAGCTTCTTCTGCGACGGCGTGTCCTGCCAGCATGTCGGCGTCTTCAATGACCACCGCAGCAGCGTCCGGCAAAACAGGAATGGCATCATCAAGCAAGGACGTTGCCGGCAATTCAACAGCTTTGGCTTTTGCCATAAATACACGAGACAGGTGGGTTTTGCCTGATCCGGGTGGGCCACTGATGATCAGTGCATGGGAAGGCCATTTGGGAAACCGGTCAATCCAGCCGACGGCTTCAGCATTGCAGGGGGCGACGAGAAAATCTTCCTCGCCGAGTGCAGGCCTGTGATTGAGATCGAAAGCAAGCTGTCTGTGGTTCACTTTTCCGCCGATGGCTTTTTACTTGTGCCGTGATAAAGGTCGCTTTCAAGGTATTGTGCGAGGGCAAAGCGGACCAGAACGCCTGATACCGCTGCGACCGGCAAGGCGATCAGAACGCCGGAAAGGCCATACAGCGAGCCGCCGGCCAGCATCGCAAAAATGATCCAGATCGGCGACAGTCCGACCCGACCGCCAACCAGCTTCGGTGTCAGGAAATAGCTTTCAAGGGTTTGTCCGAGTATGAATACGCCGGCGACGATAAGGATCGAGACCCAGTCTTGATGAAATTGTGCAATCGCAAGGCCGACGCCAATGATAAAGCTGACGGCAGCACCGATATACGGAATAACGGCGAGCGCACCGGCGGCTATGCCGATCAGCAGCCCGGCTTTCAGGCCGGCGAGTGTCAGTCCAACGGCATAGACAACAGCCAGAACCAGACAGACACTGGCTTGGCCGCGCACAAATCCGGCTAGCGTTTCATCTATTTTGCGGACTTGTTCGCGGATCGTGTCGGCTGAATGACGCGGCAGCCAGCCATCAACCTTTTTCACGGTCAGATCCCAGTCGCGGAGCAGGTAGAATGCGACCAGCGGCATGATCAGGATCAATGATAGAAGGTTGAGAACGGCAAGTCCGCCGCTCCATATCTGAGCGATAAAGCCTGAAATCCATTTGAAGACTGTGCCGGCATAATTACCAGCGGCCTGCTTCAATTCATTCATTGTATCGGTGGAGAAGTCCGCACGCATTTGTGCCATCAGCGGTTTCAGAAACTCCTGCATGTGGTCGATCAGGACAGGGACAAGCTTGATGGCAGTGACAATCTGATTTTGCAGCAGCGGAAAAATCAGAATGACGATGCCGATTGCAATGATGAAGAAGCCAAGCAGGATCAGCGCTGTGGCAATCGTTCGCGACATGCCCATGCGTTCAAGGCGATCTGCCAGCGGGTCAAAGAAATAGGCGATGGTGATGCCGACAATAAACGGCAGCAAAACATCACTGAGAAAATGCAAAAGCAATCCGGCGGCGAAAAGCGCTGTCAGCCAGATCAGAATGCGTTGCTCACGGCTCATGGTTTGTTCTCACTTCGATCTTTCGGTGCATGTTCAAAAACATTTGCACGGTAAGTCCAGATGTAAACATAAGCAGCGCCTGATGCCAGCGTCGTGGCCAAAACAGCGAAGCACAGCGAGGTTATCATGGGATCGGTGGGTAAAGTAAATATGTCGGGCACCATCACGGCGAGGATCAGCACAATCTGCATTACAGTATTCAGTTTGCTGATTTTCAGTGGCTCCATGTTCAGATCACCGGTCAATTTATCAAACAGCAAGGCGCCGCCGACAATCAGGGCATCACGGGATACAACGCATATGATGATCCATGCCGGCAACAAGCCTTTGCTGCCGAGGACAATGAAGGCGCTGACCAGCAGGGCTTTGTCGGCAATCGGGTCGAGGTGGGCACCAAGATTAGTCTGCATGTTGAACTTTTTGGCAATGATCCCATCAAGGGCATCACTGATGGCGGCGGCGAGAAACAACCAGAATGCAGCATCCGTATACCCTTGAATTACAAGCCACACGTATATTGGCACCGACAACAGTCGGGCCAGTGTAATGGTGTTTGGAATGTTCATCGTATGCGAAAGCGGTGCGTCAGGTCTTCGGTGGCTGGAAAACACCGATTGGCATGATGATCCACTCGCCGCCTTCCTGCAGCATCGACAGATTGGCCTGTTCAAGGGCTGTCGAAAGATGGTCGGCTTCTCCGACGAAATGGATATTGACCCGGACCTGGTCACGCGACATCAGAACGATTTCAGCCTCTCTGATAATGCCGACCTGCGCCAGTTGTGCCCGCACTGCCAGCCAGTCTTTCAAGCCGGTGATCGGGACAGTAACGGCCATTACGCCTGTGCCCGCCTGGGAAATCAGATTGCGCTTTTTCCAGAGGTTTTCGATCCTGCGGATGGTCGCTTCCGTGACGCGGGACATCATGGCATCAAGGGCTTCGGATTCTTTCTGTGGATACGAGACGGTTCTGGCCTCGACCGGGATCGGATCGCTCGGACGGGAAAGTGTAACCGTAGCCATCTGTTTGTTGGTCGCCGGGTCTATGGTCAGATTGTAATGCGCAACGATAGTGCCAGCCGCGGCATAACGTTCGGCTATCACGCCTAATCGTTTGATATCCCCGGCCATGGCCTCTGTTACCCCAACGGTGGAAATATCGGACAAATCACCAATTGGAACGACCAGCGGAACCAGTCCTGCAGGGGTGTCGCGGCTGCTCCAAGCC
>JANRAT010000050.1:0-3391 GCA_030727885.1 Rhodospirillales bacterium
GCGACGGCCATCGGTGGCGGCACCCGGCAAGGCTGCGAACACATAACCCGGTTCGACGCACCTGGAATCACAGGTCACCCCTGTAATTTCAATTCGGCCGAGTGCGTCGTCCATCGCGTTCAAAATGTCTTCACCCCAAATATCATTGAGCCACAAAGGCCTGCTCCAGCGCTTCGCGGGTCTTTCTGGCTATGCGTTCTCCCGGTGTTTCATCTTTACGAACGTCCGGCTGCTTTTCGGTCTTGCGGCGCGGTACCGGCGGCGTATCGATGGGAATCGGCGGTGTTTGCGTGACGGTCGAGGCCGGCCTGACAATGCCGCTGCTCACCGATACCTGCTTGACCATGCCGGGATCCGGCGTGCGGGCCAGCTTCAGGCGCTCGTCATCAATCGCCGGCAAAAGCAGCGGTTCCTCTTTGTTGTTCAGCGGTGAGATCCCCAGCATCGGGCCGATCTGCGCGACCACACGGCTGACCACCGGGGCTGAAACCCAGCCCCCTGTCGCATAATTAAAAGTACGCTTGTTGCCGACCGGCTCGTCGACCATGGCAAACACCACGTAGCGCGGATCCTGAATCGGGAAGGCGCCGACAAACGACGAGATCAGGGCCTTCTCGCGGTAACGGCCACCGAACTGCTTTTCCGCAGTGCCGGTCTTGCCGCCCACGTAATAGCCTTTGGCGTCGGCCTTGCGCCCGGTGCCCTTGGTGACCACAAGGCGCATCAGCTGGCGCATCTTGTCGGACGTATCCACGGACAGAATACGCTCGCCTGCGACCGGCACCTTGGGATCATGCTTGACCAGCGTTGCCGGGCGCAGAATGCCGCCGTTGACCAGCGAACCAATCGCGGCGGCCAGCTGGATCGGACTGACCGCAACCCCATGGCCATAGGCAATCGTCATGGTATTGATATCGCGCCACGGGTCGGGTGACATCGGATGGCCGATTTCCGGCAACTCGATCGGCGCGTCACGCAACAGTCCGAACTTGCGCAGATATTCCTGCTGCCCCGCAGCACCGACATCGAGCGCCATTTTGGCGGCGCCGATATTTGACGAATGGGTGATGATTTCAGGGACCGTCATCCAGCGGTTCCGGGCATGGTCATCGGAAATCGTAAAGCGCGCGATACGGATCGGCCGGGTCGCGTCATATCCGCCGGTCATGCTGACGGTGCCGGTATCGAGCGCCATCGCCGCCGTAAACAGCTTGAAGGTCGAGCCCATTTCATAAACGCCCTTGGTGGCGCGGTTGAAGCGGGCATCACCCTGATAGGTGTTGCGATCATTGGGATCAAAATCCGGCAGTGAAACCATGGCAATGGTTTCGCCGGTGGTCACATCATAGACGACACCGGCAGCACCAATGGCCTTGAACTCGGTGACGGCGGCATTCAGCTCGGCATGCAAAAGCGACTGCACGCGGACATCGATCGAGAGCGCGATTGGTGTGCTGGACTGACGCAGACGCTGATCGAAGTAACCCTCAACCCCGGCGATACCTTTACCGTCAATATCGGTCGCCCCGATAACATGCGCGTTCAGGGCGCCGTGCGGATAGATGCGGCGTTCTTCAGCGATAAAGGCAAATCCCGGCAGGCCAAGGCGGTTGGCGCTGAGCTGCTGTTCTGGTGACAGGTTGCGTTTGACCCAGACAAATCGGCCACCGCGCTTGATGTTGGCGGTCAGCTTTTTGGCATCGACGTCGGGGAATATCTCGGCGATTCTCTCGGCCGCATCTTTCGGATCGATGACGTCCTTGGGATCGGCATAAAGCGAAGCGGTCGGCAGGCTTGAGGCCAGCACGACACCATTGCGATCAACAATGTCAGCACGGCTGACCAGTGCCGGCGGCTGCGTGATCGGCCCCGCCATATCATCCATTTCACTGCCGCCGATGACGGTCAGGTCGATCAGCCGGACACCGATGCCGAAGAAGGCGAGCGTGATCACCGCTGCCGTTACCAGCAAACGGTTGCGTCCGGTTTCCAACGACTGCTTGCCGATGCCGTCGAAGCGTCTAGGTTCCACGATCTGGGGACGACTGTGCGCATTCATCGCGCGGCCTCCTCTACTGAACGGGGGGCCTTCAAGGAATCCGATTTTACCGCATCCACCGGCTCAATAGCGCGGTTCGGCAGCCCATCAAGAATATGATCGGCATCGCCGACACGGTTTGCATCGAGCGGCCCGACTTCGAGGAACTTGCCGGCCAATGCGCGCAGGCGGTCGGGCTGATTGAGATGCGCCCATTCGGATTTCAGCACATGAATGTTTTCACGCGTCACCACGATCTCGCGGCTCAGCGAACGGTAATGCTCATCCAGATCCTGGACCCGGTATTTGACGACGAACAGCGAGATGCTGACGGCGGCAACCATCATGATCAGAAAAAGGGTCGACGGCTTGATGATCATCGTTCCCCCCTCATGCGGCTTGCGGCAGCGGCGCTGCTGTACGAATGCCCCAGCGCAACCGCGCAGAGCGGGCTCTGGGGTTGCGGTTCACTTCGGCATCGCCAGCGACACGGCCACGCTTTTCAGGGACACTGAACAGGGACTTGGCGGCAGCCCCCATCATCGGCATATGGCGCGACGGTGCCGGCCCGGCACCACTGCGTTCCTGGAAGAACATCTTGATGCGACGGTCTTCCAGCGAGTGGAACGAGACCGCGGCCAGACGGCCACCTTCACCCAACAGGGTGGCGGCAGCCGCCAGGCCGCGGTCCAGCTCGGCCAGCTCCTCGTTGACGTAGATCCTGAGCGCCTGAAACGTGCGCGTTGCCGGATCGATGCCATCCTTTGAACGCCGGACCACACTGCGCACGACATTGGCCAGCTGGCTGGTGCGGGTGATCGGCGATTGTTCTCTGAGCTCGACAATGGCGCGGGCGATCTTTCGCGACGCGCGCTCCTCACCGAACTGATAAATGATGTCGGCCAGTTCCTTTTCGGCCAGACGGTTGACGGCGTCGGCGGCACTCATGCCGTCCTTTTCCATGCGCATGTCGAGCGGTCCGTCGCCACGGAACGAAAACCCCCGGGCAGGATCATCGATCTGCATTGAAGACACCCCGATATCGAGGGCGATGCCGTCGACCTGATGGACGCCAACACCTTCCAGCAAGGCGCGCATGTCACCGAAGCGCCCCTTCAGCACGGTCAGGCGATTGCCGTAACTGGCGGCCATCTGATTACCGGCCTCGGCCGCTTCAGGATCGCGGTCAATGCCCCAGACGGTGCAGTCGGCGGCTTCCAGCAGGGCCCGCGAATAGCCGCCGGCGCCAAAGGTTGCATCGACGTAAACGGCGCCGTCGCGCGGTGCCAGCACGTCAATCACGTCATCAAGCAGAACCGGGATGTGGCGCTGGTCATTCATGACCGCCTCCGC
>JANRAT010000050.1:3401-9257 GCA_030727885.1 Rhodospirillales bacterium
GGCTTGCGCACGCTGGCATAGGCTTTCGGTTCCCACAGCTGGAAGGTGCGGCCGCGACCGACAAAGGTGATCTCGTCCTTGATGCCGACATCGGCCAGAAAATCTTCGGGGATGATGATCCGGCCTTCGGTGTCAAAGCCCAGGCGCTGGGCGCTTTCAACGATGATCGAGAGATCGTCCTGCTCGTCCGAGAACATCGGCAGGTCTTCAAGACTGTCGACGATGCGGCCCATGAAACTTTCCGGGCACGCCTCAAGCGCGGACTGACGAAACGACGGATACACATAGACGCCCTGAAAGCTTTCGCCATCAAAAAGCGCACGAAAGGTCTTAGGCACCGAGACCCGGCCCTTTTTGTCGACCTTATTGGTATGTGTTCCCGTAAAGACGCCCATTTAGGGCTCCTTAATTCCAACGCGTTATAAGCAACTTCTGTCGCCACCCCCCGGTCTCCGAGCAGCACTGCGGCCCGCATACCTTTTATGGGATATTTTGGGATAGCATGGGATTTCTTGGGCGTCAATGGGTTCTGTTGCCTCATGGTTAACGAAAGCCCAAGGAAATCCGAGGCCTACCGCTGCTTCCGGCAACCCGTTTTCACCGGCCCAGATGTCAAAACGATGGGAAACTGTGGGTGATTTCGAGGCGGGATTCTTTGCCCCCCTCATCCTGTCCCTCTCCCAAGGGAGAGGGGACTCACGGGCAACCATCCCTCTCCCTGGGGAGAGGGTGGCGCGAAGCGCCGGGTGAGGGCCCTTGAAAAAGAAAAAGCCAGACGGTCTGTAAGCCGGGTTCTGTCCACACCCGAAGGTGCTGGATGACCATTCATCTGGGACGCCCGTTGCCGGACGCCTCGTGCAACCTACCCGGACGACAGCGCGGGGATGCGCCTGCGCCGAAGCGCCATCGTCCCTATTCGGTTTTGCTCCCGGTGGGGTTTACCATGCCTCCCGAGTTGCCCCGGGAGCGGTGCGCTCTTACCGCACCCTTTCACCCTTACCCGCATAAATGCGGGTGGTCTGCTCTCTGTGGCACTTTCCCTAAGGTTGCCCTCGCCGGGCGTTACCCGGCACCGTATCCCCGTGGAGCCCGGACTTTCCTCCCGCAGCACCTTTCGGACAGCTACGAGCGGTCATCCAACCGTCTGGCCGGGGGACACTATATAAGAGAGAGCACGGCGGCAATAGAGCGTCTTGTTTCCGGGTCAGCCTGCCCATCGACCAGACTGGGTCGAAAATGCCGCTGGAAGGCGGAGATCGCGGCTTCCATATCAGCAATGTCATAGCCGATGGTACCGAGCGCGGCACCGATGGCCGCGTCATCCAGCACCGCTTGTCGATCATCCGGCAGAGGCCAGAGACCGATCCCGGCCGCCGCCAGACGCGGCCAGTCGAACCGCTCGCCCGGATCAGCCTTGCGCACAGGCGCCACATCCGAGTGCCCGACGACATTGCGGGCCGGAATGGCATGGCGCGCGAGAATGCCCTGACAAAGCGGAATTAATGCCGTCATCTGAGCCTCCGGGAAATCGCGGTAGCCGTATTCATGACCCGGATTGACCAGCTCGATCCCGACCGAACGGGAATTGATGTTGGACTGCCCGCGCCACATCGCGACCCCGGCGTGCCATGCGCGCTGGCTTTCGTCGACCAGGGCGAAGACGTCGCCGGCTTCATCGATCAGATAATGGGCGCTGACCTCGGCTGCCGGATCGCACAATCTTTCGAGCGCCGCATCGCAGCTTTTCATGCCGGTGTAATGCAGCACCAGCATGTCGATGGCCTGACCGCCGCGATCATTGTGATTGGGAGAGCGGCAGTCCGTCCTCACGTCGCCGTCCCCTGCGTCGAGGCGACAATCCTCGCCCGCCGGGACAATACGATCTGGCGCACCGTGATCAGAGTGACCCCGGCCAGAATCATGCCGCCGCCGATGATTTTGATCGGTGTCAGCTCGTCACCCATGATCATCACGCCGCTGGTCACCGCGATCAGCGGCACCAGAAGATTATACGGCGCCACCGCCGTCACGTCGTAGCGGTTCAGCAGATAATACCAAAGCCCATAACCGAAGATCGAGCTGGCCACGACCATATAGGCAAACGAGCACCAGAACAGCAGGTCCGCCGATTGTATGGAGGCAATCTGATTGGTCTCGGTCAGATACGACAGGCCCAGCGATATCGGCGTGACGATCAGCGCCATCCACGCGATCAGACTGAACGGCGAGACGTTTTTCATTTGCTTGGCGCGGATGCTGCTCAAGGCCCACATGAAGGCGGCAACCACCAGCAACAGCAGCGACGGCACATCAACGCCGACCGTCGGCACACCGATCAGAATGACGATCCCGCAAAACGCCGACGTCATCCCGGCCATCCGCCAGATGCCGAAGGTCTCGCCCAGCATCAGCCAGGCCAGCAGCACCACAAACGGTGTGCCGAGCTGCAGCACGATGCCGGTTGTCGAGATATCAAGAAACTGGATGGCATAGAACAGAACGGCAAAATGCCCGACACCCATGAGCAAGGCGTAACTGACGATTTCCCGGATCTGGTCCCTGGGCACGCGCAGAAACGGCGACAGCAGCAGGGTCAGCATGGTAAAGCGCAACGCCGTCACAAAAAACGGCGGCACCTGCGTGACGGCGTATTTAACGGCGATAAAATTGCAGCCCCAAAGCATGACGGTCGCAAGTGCGGCAAGTACGCCGGTCAGCGGCATGGTATTTCCTTTTCGCTCGGCGAAATCTCAGTTGATGCCGCGCTCTTTCTTGATCCGGTCGTAGGCATCGTTGATCTTGGCCAGCTTCTCGTTGGCCAGTTCGATAAATTCCTGCGGCATGCCCTTGGACATCAGAATATCCGGATGGTTGTCGCGTACCAGATCGCGGTAGGCCTTCTTGATTTCCGCATCCTTGGCAGCCTTGGTCAGACCGAGAATTTCATAGGCATCGTCGGCGCGCACCGAGCGGCCGCCCTTGCCTTTCCAGCCGCCGAGATAAATCGTCTGCAGGCGGTCAAAATCACGATCACTGAAGCCGAACAGCAGGGCAACGCGTTTGAGATATTGAACTTCTTCGGGATGGATCGTGCCGTCAGCCTTGGCAATGTGAAACAGTGCGCCGATCAGTTCTTCGAGCACATGCCAGTCGCCGCGGAACATCTCGGCAATCTGTTCCGCATAGGGTTCGAACCCTTCCGAACTTTGCTTGGCTTCGTCAAAGATGCTGCCGACGGTGGCGACGTCTTCGGGCTCGATATGGAAAAGCTGCTTGAAGGCATTGACCTCTTCGCGGGTCACCACGCCGTCGGCTTTGGCCATCTTCGCAGACAGCACGATCACAGCGGTGGTGAAGGCGACCTGCTTTTCCTCGTGACCGAGCCTTGGCACACCTTTTTTCTTGTCGACCACATGATGGCCGGCAACCGCACCGATGATGGCGCCGAGCGGACCACCGACGGCAAAGCCGGTAACCCCGCCAATAACTTTCCCCCAGATGCTCATCCTGCTAACCCTATCCGCCTATGACGTTGTCGGCACCAATACGACCGGCCATTGGTAATTTAAGCGCCGGGGTCATAAGGTCCAACCCAAAAGTTAAGCCGAGCAGATTGATCTCGATCCCCTCTTCCTTGGCGACCATCAGCCCAAGCAGTCCGTACAGCGAAAACTGGTAACCGGTGCCGCTTGGTGTTTCGGCAAAAAACTTGCCGCCGGGAATATAGTCCTTGCCGATCGCCGTTGGCGGCAGATCAAGCCTGAGCTCCGGCACAGCGCGCGCGACATGCGCGACAAAGGTATTGGAATTGGGTCCGGGCCAGATCGTGTAGGTATCATCATAGGGATAGCTGTGTGCCGCCACATCGATTTTGCGGATCAGATCATCGACACCGGCACCCCGCATATCGGCAAGAATTTCCGGTGCCGCGCCGAACCAGCGGCCATCCGGCGCCCGGTTCGAGACCGCGACAACGCTCTGGCCGCTCCGTGCCCGCCAGCCCATCACTTCATAGATCGTGAACTGCTCGGCGTCGGTCGGCTTTACGGCAATCCATGTGTGCACACCGAAATAGCCGCGCCAATTGAAGGCCCGCGCACCATAGACCTGAATGACCGCTTCCCTGACCTTGGCCGGGTCAGGCGCGATCCCGGTGGATTCCCGGCTCGCGGTGCGCCAGTCGGCACGCACCTTATGCTGATCCCATGCGGTCACTGCGGAGCCCGCAATAACCAGTAAAAAAGTCAGGCCAAGCCGACGCCAGAACTTCCAAGTTCTCAATATCCTTCACTCCGCACACGATATTCAAACGCGCCGATTGCGGCCTTATCGCAAAAACCGTCGCATGATCGGCATTAAAATCATAGGCATGATATAGATAGGAAACTGCCCAACCGCAAAAAAGAGCGGAATATCAGGATCAACACTGGCCGGTAATACCGCCAGAATTAAGGCAAGGTTTCGGGCCCCTGATGTAAAGCCGGCGCTGAGCGCATCGCGGCGGCTGGTGCCCGGGATCAGCAATTTGAAAACAATCGCCCCGATCACCAACATGCCTCCATACACCGCAAACGACAAAGCGACGACGACGGCAACGTCGGCGGGATCAGCCATCAGCCGCACCCCGACCCCGTCCATGATGCCGATGGCAAAGACGAGCAGCAGACCGACAGCCATTCCGTCCATTTCAGGTGCGTGCGCATTGACCCTGGCATCCCCGATCAGTTTTCGCGAAAGCACGGCTGCAAGGGCGGCGCTGATCACCAGCTGGCTCATCCGCCCCATCATGGCATACGGATCAGCACCAATGTCGAAACCCAGCAGCGCCATGGCCGCCAGCGGCACCGTGATCGGCATCAACAGGGTTGTTGCCACCAATACGATCAGCAAAAGCGCGCCATCGAGCCCGAACATGACGCCCAGCGCCGGCGTCGAGAACAACGCCGACGAACCGGCGGTCAGGATCATCGCCGCCTCCAGCCCCGGCCTGAATTCGACTCCGCTCAATACCAGCGCCATCAGGGCCGGCGTCACAATCAGCATCCAGAAGACGATCATCACCAGTAAAAGCGGTTTGCGGATCCGTTCAATCAGATCCCCCCAGGCGATTCGCATCATGGCCAGGTACAACAGAACCCAGACCGCCGGTGCCAGCCATGGCCGCAAAATCCCGGCCAGTCCCGGCAAGAACAGACCGAGGAACACCCCTGCCGCCAAGGCCTGCGGCGCATAGCGGCTGAGCATGCCCAACAGGGTGACAAAACGTCTCACACTGAATTCCCCTTATACTTGCACCGCCGGTCAGATTCGTGCATCGATAATTAACTGTCATCCGCCGCCAGAATGGCACAACACATGCCGCCGAGAGTGGAGACCGTCTCAGCCGATGGATCAAGCCCCAGAAGCCGCAAACGACCGGTTTCAAAAACATGCACTTGCATTCGACGCGCGAAGGTCCGGCTTCGCGCGCCTGCTTCTGGTCAACAGCCTGCTGGCACTGATCACCCTCGGCATTTACCGGTTCTGGGCGAGAACCAAAGTGCGCCGGTTCCTGTGGCGACATGTCACGTTCCTCGACGACCCGCTCGAATACACCGGCACCGGCGGCGAGCTGTTCGTCGGTTTCCTGATCGTCATCGCCATCCTGTTTCCATTGGGCCTGATCTACAAAGCCATCGGCACTGTGGTCCCTCCGGACAACCAGAGCCTGAGGGTTGGCCTCGAGATCACCTATTATATGGTCCTGTTCGCGCTGCTGCAGATCGGTTTCTATCGTATGTGGCGTTCCCGGATGAGCCGCACCACATGGCGCGGCGTGCGCTTTCGTTTTCCCGTGTCACGCACGCACCGCCCCTT
>JANRAT010000051.1 GCA_030727885.1 Rhodospirillales bacterium
GGGCAACGCAGGCCAGATAGTTATGACGGCGTGATTCCAGCAGCACGTCTTCGGTAATCGTGCCCGGCGTCACGATACGCGCCACGCCGCGCTGCACAACGGACTTCGATCCGCGCTTTTTCGCTTCGGCAGGATCCTCGGTCTGTTCGCAGATGGCGACCCGAAAACCCTTTCTGATCAATCGATTGAGATACATTTCGTGACTGTGGACCGGAACCCCGCACATCGGGATATCCTGCTCCAGATGCTTGCCGCGTTTGGTCAGGGCAATATCCAGCGCTGCGGCGGCGGCCACGGCATCGTCAAAAAACATCTCGTAAAAATCGCCCATCCGGTAAAACAGCAGATCGTCCGGATGATCCCGCTTGATCTGCAGATACTGCACCATCATCGGCGTCACGGACTTGTCGGCCGTATTACCCATCCCGCTATCCACAGGTTCTGAATCCGTGTGCATTTCCGTTGTGTCAGTCGCGGGTTGGGTCTGATTATTCATCGGCATTCCGGCGATGGTCGGGGGCTAAAAAATCTGACAGGACCATAACACACGTCAAGCCCGTGACACACGCGCCGTTGCACTTTTTGTTTCTACAGTCAAAATAGCGGTCCCGGCATAGGCCAATCCAAGTGGAATAGTCGGCAACATAAAAAACCTTTCTCCTGGGAGAATCCAAATGGACGACCACGCGACCGAGATGCTGTATAATGAAGCCATGCGCATGCATGCCTCAGGCAAGCCCGGCAAAATTGAAATCCAGCCTACCAAGCCACTGACCACGCAGCGCGATCTGACACTGGCCTATTCGCCCGGTGTCGCCGGTCCCTGCCTCGCCATCTACGCCGATCCGAGCAAGGTTTACGAGCTTACCGCGCGCGGCAACATGGTTGGTGTTATTTCCAACGGCACCGCCGTGCTGGGCCTCGGCAATATTGGCCCGCTTGCCGGCAAGCCGGTGATGGAAGGCAAGTGCGTGCTGTTCAAACGCTTTGCCGATGTCGACGCCTTCAACGTCGAGATATTCTCCGAAGACGTCGACGAGATCGTCAACAGCGTGCGTCTGTTCGGCAATGCCTTCGGTGGCATCAATCTTGAAGACATCAAGGCCCCTGAATGTTTCATGATCGAGGAGCGGCTGCGCGAGCTGCTTGATGTCCCGGTATTCCACGATGACCAGCACGGCACGGCGATCATTACGGCCGCCGGGTTGATCAACGCGGTTGCCCTGACCGGCAGGAACCTCGCCGATATCAAAATCGTCATCAACGGCGCCGGTGCCGCGTCGATTGCCTGCGCCGATCTGATGCAAGCGATGGGGGTAAATGGCAACAACATCATCATGTGCGATTCCAAGGGCGTCATCTATCGTGGCCGCCAGGAAGGCATGAACCAGTGGAAATCCGCAAAAGCGGCAGAAACCGACGCCCGCACACTGGGCGATGCCATGAGAGGCGCCGATGTGTTCCTCGGACTTTCCGTCAAGGGCGCGGTCAGCAAGGAAATGGTCGCTAATATGGCGGATCGGCCGATCATTTTCGCGATGGCCAATCCCGACCCGGAAATCACCCCGGAAGACGTCAAATCCGTCCGCGACGATGCGATCATCGCCACCGGCCGGTCTGATTATCCGAACCAGATCAACAATGTCCTGGGCTTTCCGTATATCTTCCGCGGTGCTCTCGACGTTCGTGCCCGACGCATCAACGAGGAAATGAAAATCGCGGCCGCCCATGCA
>JANRAT010000052.1 GCA_030727885.1 Rhodospirillales bacterium
AGGCAGCGGCAAGCGTGCCGGAGGGCACGCAATTGAACGGCCCCCTGACCTGCGGCGACGAGCCTGTGAAATCACAATGAAACGTGCCGTCCTTGATCGTCACAGCGACGGTAAACTGGATCGGCTTATCCAGATCGATGCCGTCGTTATCATTGTAATCGGTATAGTGATAGGTGCCGTCCGGAATACGGGCGAGGGCTGCTCGGGTCAGTTTCTCCGAGCGTCTCAGCAGCTCGGCAAAGATCGATATCATCTGGTTTTCACCGACGCTGGCCATCTCCTTGAGACGGCGTATGCCGACTTTGCAGGCGGCAAGCTGGGCGCTCAGATCGCCGACAGAGGTATCGGGTATTCTGACGTTCTTGCGAATGATCGCGATCAGGGTTTCGTTGAACTTGCCGTCACGGAACAACAGCAGCGGCGGAATGCGCAACCCTTCCTGAAAGATTTCCGTGGCGTTGGTCGGCACCGACCCCGGAGACAGCCCGCCGACATCCTGGTGATGCATCATCGTTGCGGCATAGGCAATAATGCGCGTGCCGACAAACACCGGCGTGACGACGGCGATATCCGGCAAGTGCGTGCCGCCCTGATAGGGCTCGTTCAGAATGTAGGCATCGCCCTCGCGCATTTCGCTCGCCGGGAACGTATCAATGATTTCCTTCATGACCGGGATCAGCGTACCGAGATGGATCGGAATCGATCGCGACTGCGCCAGTGTCTCCCCCTCTGCCGTGAACAGGCAGGCCGAGGCATCAAGACCTTCTTTTGCAATCGGTGAGAAAGAAGACCTGAGCAGGGTCTGCTGCATTTCTTCGGCAATCCCCTCGAGCTTGTGTCTGGCCACTTCAATGGCAACGGGATCAAAGGCAGCGTCATCATCGGCTTGGGTTGGCGCGTGATCTTTTACATCGGTCATGATGGCTTCCCTCAGTTCTTGCGTTCGAGAATAAGATTAAAGCTGTCTTCGATCCGGCCTGTCCAGTCGGGCTCGACCAGCGTTGTCGTATCCGCCTGCTGGATGATCGCAGGACCCGAGAATGTATAGCCGACAGGCATGGCGCTTCTTTCCAGCACGGCCGCTTCGACAGGTCCGGCGGATCCGGTCACGTAAATCTGCCGCGTGCCGATTTGTATCGGACCATCCGAAACGGGCAGCCGCATATTGTCAATTGTTTCCGAGCCGCCGGATTGATGAACAACCCTGAGTCCGACGATTTGCGCCGGCAGTTCGGATGCATGTCCGTAAACCCTTTCGTGCGCTTCAAGGAATGATGCATAAATCGCGGCAGCCAGTTTGGTGCCGGTAAATTCAAACGGTACGACGAGGTTATAGGACTGTCCGATGAAACGAACATCGGCTGCGTAGGTAATCTCTATGCTGTCCGGGCTGACGTTTTCATGGCTCATCAGTCCGGCAGCTTCTGTGTCCAGATCATCCAGAATACCCCTGACCGCTTTGGCATCGAGGCCGTCCAGCGGCATTGAGCAGGCCGTCGAGACCTCGTGCTGGACCCGCGCTGCGAGCAAGCCGGCGGCTGCCAGCACGCCCGGGACCGGGGGCACCAGTACGCGCGACATGCCCAGTTCTGCGGCCAGCGGTGTCGCATGCAAGCCGCCGGCACCGCCGAGCGGGACCAGCGTGAAACCGCGGGGATCAATCCCCTGCTGCACCGACACCAGCCGGATGCCTTCGACCATGCGCGCATTGAGGACCCGGTGAATGCC
>JANRAT010000053.1 GCA_030727885.1 Rhodospirillales bacterium
GTGTCGGGCACTTTATTTGCCCGAGGGTCGGCAGGCTGTCAGGGCGACCAAAGATCGCCGTTTGCTGACGGATATAGGCATCCGGGCCGATGTGCAGGGCCGAGGCACGGACTTTTCCCATCAATTCTGTGTCGGAAAGCCGCGACGGATGCACAAAATTCTGGAAATGCGCTTCGATCACGTCGATGAATTCACCCTTCTTAACGCGTGCAATCAGCGCTTTGCGGCTATCGATCCGCTCTGCGGTATCGGCACGTGCAGAGGTGTCCAGCAAGGCCAGCCGCTCGACCCGGTCCGGCACCTGACGCATGACTTCCAGCGCCGCATAGCCGCCCATGGAAAGCCCGGCGACGGCGAATTTTTGAGGCATTCCCTTGATTGCACGGGCTGCCATAGCGGCCATGGAATCGTCCTTCGACATGTCGGCGACGATACAAGTATAGCGATCCGACAGCGCTTTGATCTGATCAGACCAGAGCGCGTCGTCGCACAATAAACCGGGTAACAGCAGAAGATGTGTACTCATGACATCAAACTAGAATAACCTTTCGCTCAGGAAAAGACCGGAAGTGATTGACTTAGGGCGCCAAAAACATAGACTGCGCCGTGCCTGCTAACGATATACGAGATGCATCAGTCATGGCCCCAGGCGCCCAATCACGCTAAACGGCATCTCAGGAAAAACGTTCCCATATGAAATTCACCGATCTCGGTTTAAGTGACGAACTCCTCCGCGCTGTGCATGAAGCAGGCTATGAGGTGCCGACCCCTATCCAGGAAAAAGCCATTCCCGTCGTTTTGATGGGCCGTGACGTTCTTGGCTGTGCGCAAACAGGCACCGGCAAAACTGCCTCATTCACGCTTCCCATGATTGATATTCTGGCTTCCGGCCGTGCCAAGGCGCGCATGCCGCGGTCGCTCATTCTTGAGCCGACCCGCGAACTTGCCGCCCAGGTCGCCGAAAACTTCGAGATTTACGGCAAATATCACAAACTGTCGAAAGTGCTGCTGACCGGCGGCACATCGATGGAAGAACAGCTGAAAATTCTCAACCGTGGTGTAGACGTGCTGATCGCGACACCGGGCCGCCTGCTCGATGTCTATGATCGTGGCCATCTTTTGATGAACGACGTCAAGGTTCTGGTGATCGACGAAGCCGACCGCATGCTCGACATGGGCTTCATTCCCGACGTTGAAAAAATCGTCGCCATGCTGTCACCGATGCGGACCACGCTGCTGTTCTCGGCGACTATGCCGAAGGAAATCCGCCGGCTCGCCGAACGTTTCCTGTCGAATCCCAAGGAAATTTCCGTTTCCGCACCGGCTTCGACGGCTGACACCATCACGCAGGGCCTGATCAAGCTGCATTCGTCATCACGTGCCCCCGGTGCCGCCCAGAAGGTCAAGCGCGATGCCTTGCGCGAGTTGATCGTCAATCAGGCCAAACAGGCCGAAATTTCCAATGCGCTGGTTTTCTGCAACCGCAAGCGCGATGTCGACGTCGTTTACAAGTCGCTGGAAAAGCACGGCATGAGCGTTGCCCGCCTGCATGGCGACATGGCGCAGTCGCTGCGTACCGAGACACTCGACAAGTTCAAGAAAAACGAAGTCACCCTGCTCGTCTGTTCCGATGTCGCCGCTCGCGGCCTGGATATCTCGACGGTCAGCCATGTCTTCAACTTCGATATTCCGACCCACGCTGAAGATTACGTGCACAGGATCGGCC
>JANRAT010000054.1:0-6129 GCA_030727885.1 Rhodospirillales bacterium
CTTCCGAAGCCGACTTGCCGCCCCAGATCACATACTGGAAGGCCGGATAGAATTTTTCGCATTCGATCAATGCGGTTTCCACCAGATCTTCCATCTGTTCAAGTGTTGGCTCAATCTGGCCCCGCATCGGCAGGGCATGCCGGTACATCGGCAGACCCTCGTCAGCCCACATGCCGAAATGGCCCATCCACAGGCGCTCGTTGACCTCGGCCAGTAATTCGAAAACCGGCTGGCGGCGTTCCGTTGGCACGCGCATGTCGAAGGCACAGGTGAAGTGCATGGCACCCATGTCGTCATTCCAGGCGAAATACATGCTGAAGTCGCACCAGGTGCCCGGGACCTGGACAGCCATTTCTTCATCGTTTCTGCGGTCGAAAGTCCAATCATTGTACTCGACGATCTTCTCGACGATGTCCAAAGGATTGGCGAGGGGGGTATCGCGGGAAATCTCTGTGGTACGCATGGAGCGCTCCTCTCATGCCCGGCCGGCGTTGCGTCGGGACCGAAAGAGGCAAAACCACTATACCTAGCGGTGATCACTAGATATCGCTAATGCCATCCGATCACCTACAAGATTTACCCTGCACTATGTCGGAATCGGGCGCAAGTGGAATTGCGGATTTCCACGCAAACTGTTGTGGATAATCACGACAATCCTACAGGTTGTTGTGTTTATTGGCGGAAATGATGACCCCGGCAGGCGGCAGGCCGGTGCGGCGCGGCTTTATTTTTTTGCAGTGCCTGCAGGTTTGGCTTTAGCTGCGGCTGGTTTCGCCTTGCGCTTGGTGCTGGCTGCCTTGGCCTTGGGGTTGGCCGGTTTGGAGCATCCGCTTCCAGTTTGGCGATGCGAGCTGCGAGCTTTTCGTTTTCCGTTCTGGCTTTGGCGGCCATGGCTTTGACGGCGTCGAATTCTTCGCGGGTTACCAGATCGGCATCGCCCAGAAATCGTTCGATCCGTTGGCGGACCATCGCATCGATTTCATCCTTCATACCCATAACCGTCGAGACCGCGCCGTTGGCGACACGCGCCAGATCATCAAAGAGTTTGTTCTGTGTCTGCATCATGGGCTCCTTGTTATGCCCTGAATATGGTCTTTTGTCGTGAGGATCGCAAGCCGGTGGCGCTTGCCCGGTCAAGCCAAGGGGGCCTATAAGAAACCTGAAGATTGACGATGCATCGAGACCAAGGAACCGACATGTATGTGATTACCGGCGGCGCCGGGTTTATCGGATCGAACGTTGCGCACATTCTGGAAGCGCGGGGTGCCGCACCTCTGGTGATCGTCGATCATCTGGGCCAGGACGACAAATGGCGCAACATCGCCAAACGGGCCCTGCACGACATCGTTCATCCCGACAACATTCACGCCTTTCTTGGCCTGAACGCCCAGGCGGTGAAGGCGGTCGTGCATATGGGCGCGATTTCGGCGACCACCGAACGCGACGTCGATCTGATCATCGAGAGCAATTTCCGGCTCAGCCGCGATCTCTGGTCATGGTGTGCCAGGAATCAGACACCTTATATTTATGCATCGTCAGCAGCGACGTATGGCGACGGTCAGGCCGGGTTTGACGATGCGCTGACGGACGCCGGTCTGGCCAAGCTTCGGCCCCTCAACCCTTATGGATGGTCGAAGCTGCTGTTTGATCGTTGGGTCTGGGCACAGCTTGACCAGGATGGCGTGCGCCCGCCGCAGTGGGCCGGCCTCAGGTTCTTCAACGTTTATGGCCCCAACGAATATCACAAAGGCCGGATGCAGAGCGTGGTTTCGCAGATCCAGCCGCTGGCAGCGGCGGGGGAATCGTGCCGCCTGTTCAAATCGCATCGCCCGGATTATCAGGATGGGGGCCAGTTGCGTGATTTTGTCTCGGTTGATGACTGTGCCGAGGTGATCGCCTGGTTGTTGAAAAACCCGTCCGTATCGGGGCTGTTCAATCTCGGCACCGGCAAGGCCCGCAGTTTTGCCGATCTAGCGCGCGCCGTTTATGACGCCATGGGCCAGGATTTTGCCGTCGAGTATATTCCGACGCCGGAAGACATCCGCGACAAGTATCAGTATTTCACTGAAGCCAACATGAGCAAGCTGCGGGCAGCCGGTTATAGCAAACCCTTCACCTCGCTCGAAGACGGCGTAGCGCGCTATGTCCGGGATTTCCTCGCCGCCGCCGATCCGTATCGCTGAGCCGGCATGTTTTTCGCCATCCCGTTTCCCAACATCGACCCGATCATTTTCCAGATCGGGGTGTTAGCCATTCGCTGGTACTCGCTGGCTTATATTGCCGGGCTGGTGTTCGGCTGGATGTATATGAAAAAGCTGGCTGCCCGCCACCCTGTGGTTTGCGACCAACTGGCGGTCGATGATTTCCTGACCTGGGCAACTGCCGGTGTGGTGATCGGCGGCAGACTCGGCATGGTGCTGTTCTATCAGTTCGATTATTACATGGCGCATCCGTCCAAGATCATTGCCGTCTGGGAAGGCGGCATGTCATTCCACGGCGGCTTCCTGGGCGTCGTCATTGTGTCGCTGATTTTCACCCGCAAGCGCGGTATCAGTGCGTTGCGTTTTGGCGACATTCTGGGATGTGTGTCACCGATCGGTCTGTTTTTCGGGCGTATCGCCAATTTCATCAACGGTGAATTGTGGGGCCGCACGGCAGATGTGCCGTGGGCCATCGTGTTTCCGACCGGCGGGCCGTTGCCGCGTCACCCGAGCCAGATTTACGAAGCGCTGATGGAAGGGGTTATTCTGTTCTCGCTGCTTTTCATTCTGTCACGCAGCGAAGCGATCCGTCGCCGCCCGGGCATGCTGATGGGCACCTTCATTGCCGGTTACGGCGTGGCGCGCAGCATCGGCGAATTGTTCCGCGAACCGGATAACTACATCGGCTTTCTCGCCTTCGGCACCACCTGGGGTCAGTGGCTGTCGTTGCCGATGATCGCCATTGGTCTGTTCTTCATCGTTCGGGCCAGCCGTCGGGCCCCGGTTTGAAACCTCGCCGATGTATAGTATTGTTCGTCGTTGCCGCGTAGGCGGGAACCCATAACACCGGTCAACCTGGATCCCCGCCTTCGCGGGGATGACGTGGTAGAAGAACCTCTTATGACCACAAAATCATCCTTGTCGGAAAAGCTGAGAAAACAGGTTGAGACCGAGGGGTCGCTGTCGGTCGAGCAGTGGATGGCCGCATGTCTCGCCGATCCGGATGATGGCTATTACATGACCCGCGATCCGTTCGGGCGGAGCGGCGACTTCATCACCGCACCGGAAATCTCGCAGATGTTCGGAGAATTGCTGGGCCTTTGGTCTGCTGTGATGTGGCAGAGCATGGGTGCACCGGCAGAGGTCAGGCTGGTTGAGCTGGGGCCGGGGCGCGGCACATTGATGGCCGATGCGCTGCGTGCCGCAAACAGCCTGCCTAGCTTCATCGATGCCGTCTCGGTTCACATGGTGGAAACCAGTCCGGTCCTGAAAGTCAGCCAGCAGAATAAACTGGCAAACGCCCGTTGTTCGGTAGACTGGCATGATAGCCTTGAAACCGTGCCGGACGGTCCGATGATCGTGCTGGCCAATGAATTCCTCGATGCCCTGCCGGTTCAGCAATGGATTTTCCATAACGGACAGTGGTTTCAGCGGATGGTCGGTCATGATGGCGAGGCATTCGTCTTTGCCATTGGTGACCCGGTCGATCCGGAGGACGTGCCGTATTTCCTGAGCGGGGCCGCCGAGGGAGCGATTTTCGAAACCTCACCGGTCGTCAGCAGAGTCATCGAAACGCTGGCCCGACGTCTGCATACGGACATCGGCGCTGCCCTGCTGATCGATTACGGTCACACAAAACGTGGTGCAGGCGAGACCCTGCAGGCCCTCAAGGGACACCAGTTTGCCGACCCTTTGCAAAACCCCGGAGAACAGGACCTGACGGCGCATGTGGATTTTGCCTATGTCGCTGAAATCGCAAAGCGCGCCGGTGCTGGCGTTTGGGGGCCTTTACCGCAAGGGGCGTTGCTGGAACGTATGGGGATTGCTGCCCGTGCTACCCGGCTTTTGCTGAATGCCAGCAAGCAGCAGGCCGAGGACATCGCCACAGCCCGTCATCGACTGGTCGATGACGGCGCTATGGGACGTTTATTCAAGGCTGTCGCACTGACGCATCCTGAACTGGCCGCACCGCCCGGTTTCGAGGGCAGCTTAGCGGATTAGTTCGTTTTACAGGTCTTGATGCCGAACGGCAGATAGGCCGGGCACCAGCGAATGATGCCGGTGGCCAGCGGCACGACGCCGACCCAGCCCCATATCGCATACTCGTGATGACTGAACAGTGCAAAGGCGATCAGCGCCAGTCCGACGACAATCCGCAAAACCCGGTCAATTCCGCCAACATTCGATGACATGATGTTCTCCTATATATTCATTAATTATATAATATATAGGATCATCCTGACCTTGTATCGTTGATCCATATCAATTGGCTGAATTTAATTTGCGAATTCAAAACGATCCGCCAGCGCATCAAGGGCTTCCTGCGCGCAGGCGGCATCGATATCACCACCCGGTGCCCCGCTGACACCAACCGCCCCGATCCGCACGCCACCGGCGTTGATGGTCAGCCCGCCTTCCATCATCTTGACGTCGCTGAGAAGATTGAGGTTGGCGGCGAGTGCCGGCCGGCTGGTCAGCAGTTCGGCGGTAGAGGTCCCGGCCATGATCGCACCGCGGGCCTTGCCGCCGGCAATCGTAATGGTCTGCTCGGCCGCGAACTGACTGCGCAATGCCGCGATCATCTGACCGCTGCGGTCAACCACAACGGCGCTGACCGAATAGCCTTTTTCGGTACAGGCATGGACGGTTTTGTCGGCAATGTCGCGGGCCAGCTCCGTACCGATGGTTTTGACATTGAGCACATCAGCGGCCTGAGCCGATGTGCCGGTAACTGGAAAAACCGCCAAAGCAGCAAACGCCAGTCCGTAGACTTTGTGGAATTTTACGTTGAACATTTTTTAGTCTCCCAAGGGGCATCGGCGTAAAACAGGTATTAACAAACCAATCTCGCCGTGACGCTGTTTATGATTGATGCATATAACATATTCCTCACAGCGAATATGTAAAGTGATGTAGCGGTTGGCCTTTCAAGGCCGACAGGATTGATTAATACTCGCACCATGATCAAAGCGCAGAACCTGTCCCGTGATCCGGCTGTCCGGCATATGTTTTTTTCCCGTCAGGGCGGGATCAGCAGCGGTATATATTTCTCGCTGAACTGTGGGCTCGGGTCCAGCGATCTGCGCCCGGCGGTCGTCGACAACCGGGCCCGGGCGATGGCGGCGCTGGATCAGGAGCCGAACCAGCTTGTGACATTATATCAGACCCATTCTCCGGACGCGGTTAGAATCCATGAGATTTACGACGCGGCTGAGGCTCCGAAGGCCGATGGCATGGTCACAACCGAACCTGGCATTGTTCTCGGCATTCTGACGGCGGATTGCGCGCCGGTTCTGTTCGCCGATGCCGAGGCCGGTGTGATTGGTGCCGCGCATGCCGGCTGGAAAGGTGCGCTCGGCGGTGTCCTCGACGCGACCGTTGATCTGATGGTCGATGCCGGCGCGCAGAGAGACAGAATTTCTGCGGCGGTTGGCCCTTGTATTCAGCAAGCCTCATACGAAGTCGGAACTGATTTCCGGACATCGTTCCTCGAAGCTGGCATGGGAAACGAGCGGTTCTTCAAGAACGGCGCCGGCCCCGACAAGTTCCAGTTCGACTTGTCCGGCTATGTCAGCCAACGGCTTGATCAATGCAATATCGGCTCGATTGAAGCCCTTGGTTTTGATACGTATGCCGTCGAAGACCGGTTTTTCAGTTATCGGCGGGCGACCCATCGTAAAGAACCCGATTACGGCCGCCAGCTTTCGGCAATCGTTCTCAAGGGATAATCATGGCCATCCATTTTGCCGAATCCGAGCTCGCCCAGCGTCGTCATCGAGCCTGCCTTGCGATGGTCGAAGCCGGTCTGGACGGCATGCTTCTGTTTCGTCAGGAAAGCACGTTCTATCTGAGCGGTTATGACACGTTCGGTTATGTGTTTTTCCAGTGCCTGTATCTCGGGGCCGATGGCACCATGACACTGCTGACC
>JANRAT010000054.1:6139-7925 GCA_030727885.1 Rhodospirillales bacterium
TCAGGCAGGCGCAAAACACCTCGGTCATCACGGATATAAGGATCTGGGTCGATGCACCCGATGCCAGTCCGGCGGTTCAGCTCAGAGATATTCTGGCGGGGCATGGTTGTCAGGGAAAACGCCTTGGTGTCGAATACGATGCCTATGGGCTGACCGCAGCAAACGGCAAGCGACTGGATGCCGCCCTTGAAGGTTTTTGTACGCTGGTTGATGCATCAGGACTGGTGAGCCTGCTCAGGGTCGTCAAAAGCCCGGCCGAAATTGCCTTTGTAAAACGTGCAGCAGAACTGGCCGACGATGCCCTGGATGCAGCTTTGGTGACGTCTGGCCCGGGTGTTTCGGAAGGCGATATTCTGGCCGAGATGCAGGGTGCGGTGTTCAGGGGCGGCGGCGATTATCCCGGCAATCCGTACATCATCGGCTCCGGCGATGACGCACTTTTATGCCGCTATAAATCCGGGCGACGCACTCTCGAGGCCAATGATCAGCTGAATCTGGAATGGGCCGGCACCTATCGCCATTATCATGCGGCGATGTTTAGAACGATGGTGTTCGGCAAGATGCCCGATCAGCAAAAGCGCATGTACGATGTTGCCTATGATGCCCTGCTCGCCGTCGAAGCGGCACTCAGGCCGGGCAATATAGTCGGCGATGCCTTCAGCGCTCATGCCAGGGTGATCGACAAGGCCGGCATGCAGGCGCATCGCCTGAATGCCTGCGGCTACAGTCTGGGTACAACGTTTCAGCCCAACTGGATGGACTGGCCGATGCTGTATGCCAACAATCCGGTCGAAATCGAACCCGGCATGGTTTACTTCTGCCATATGATCATTTTCGACAGCACTGCCCGGCTGGCGATGTGTCTGGGTGAAACCGTGCTGACCACGGACGGTGCCGCCGAACGGCTGTCGCGCTCGTCACTCGATCTGATTCACAGGCCGTGAGTTTGCACAGGGCTAATATCAGGGGCCAGCATCCATGCCGCATATGATGATATTCCTGTGTCTGCTGATACTGGGCTTCCTCGCGACCTGCGCCATCGGTATCGGCACGTCATGAGAAAATCCCTCTCGCTCGTCTTGCTGGTGCTGATCGGCCTCAGTGCCTGCGGTCCGCTACCCAGACCGTTTGGCCGCGATGAGGATCCGTCCGGCAACGCCCCGACGGCCAACATCTATTTTGAAGGGGTGGAACTGAAGCCGCTCTCCGGCACAACCCCGCCGATGGCAGCCGAGATTGCCGGTCAGATCATCAAGCGGCTGGAAAAGGATTACGAGATACCGGCTTCGCTGGGTGGTCTCGACCGCAGCCGTTTCATGCTGAGCGGGCATGTCAGCGATAATGAAGGGGTCAAGGACGCCCGTTCGCTGATCAGCATTGATTGGAAACTGTCTGTCCGCGACGGCGGTGTCGTTTCCGCGTTCACCCAGGATGTGAAAACCAGCCGCGTTGAATGGGACTATGGCTCGGCGCCGCTGATGTCGCAGATTGGCGCCGACATCTCGGAACGGGTTGCCAAGCTGGTCCTTGGACCCCGCTTTGGCGTGGCCGGACAGGACCGCATGCTGGGCCGCAATGGCATTTATATCGAAGGAGTCAGCGGCGCCCCCGGTGACGGTAATGCCGCATTGGGTCGCTCTATCGCCGTAGCGCTGGGCGGCGGCGGCATCCGCATCCAGTCCGATCCGGAAAAAGCCCTGTTCAAGCTGGCCGGGAGCGTTGATATGGGGGCTCCTGAAAATGGCGCACAATCGGTGCACATCCTCTGGCTGGTCAAGGATATTGC